>NZ_JBFBBY010000048.1:0-50852 GCF_040682875.1 Amycolatopsis sp. NPDC051071
GTCCCCATAGGACAAAAAATGTCCTATGGGGACCCCTCATGACACCCCGGGTGACCCACGCCGCTCAGGAAGGCCGGTTCATGTCCGGGATCTCGATGTGGACCGGCCTGCCTCCCGAGAGCCACAGCTTGATGTACTGCCGGATCGCCTCGTCCAGCACCCAGGCGACCGGCGGCACCAGCGGCAGCGGGATGAGCTTCTCGTGGAAAGCCACCAGTGCCGGGAAAGCGGTGCCGATCAGCGGGTCCCAGATTGGCTCCCGCGGGATGTCGTTCCACGCCGAGACCCGGTCACCGATGATGTACCGGGCCAGTGCGTTGACCATCGGCCGGTCGGCGCCGCCGGGGCTGGTCTGGTCGGCGAGCATGTCGAGGAGGATGTCGGTGAGTTCGACGCCCTCGCGGGTCGGTCCCATCGCCGGGTCCAGTACCTGCGTGGACTGCGCGTAGGCCGCGTCCCATGACGACGGCAGATACTCGTCCCTGATTCCGAGCATATGGCCGGTCACCTGCCAGCTGTGCAGGTAGGCGGCGGAATGCGCGGGGGAGACCCGGACGTGCCAGTCGGTCAGTTTCCGCATCGTGTAGGTCGGCAGGGTGTGCCAGGTGACCAGCAGGTCGTTCTGGCTGATCGGGATTCCCTGCTGCCAGTGCGGGGATCGCGGCAGCAGATGCCGTACGGCGGCGTGCACGAGGCGGGTCTTCACCGCCGAGACGATCATCTGGCCGTCGGGCCGGTAGGCGTTGAGCGAGCCGACGTCATAGCCGAGTTTGGCGGTCTTCGCGACGCGGTCCTTCATATCCGCGCCACCCTTCGAGTAGTAGACAGCGCGGGCCTCGTTCGGGATGGCGGTGCTCAGCATCCCGCCGCCGAGCCCGTTCAGCAGGTTGACGAACCGCCCGCTGACCTTCATGAAATCTGCCGCCGTGTCCAAAGTGGACTGATTTGCCCACGGCGGGAGCCGTCGTGCGTGCTCGACGAACTCCCGCAGGTCCGGTGGGAGCCCGGACGGCGTCGGCTGGTCGTTCCGGGTCCAGGTCCGCAATGCCTGGTTGACCTCCGCGACTTGTCCCCGGTCGAGGACCGCGGCGACCACCGGATCGGCCTCGGCGTCCCACACCCATTTCGGATCGGTGCCCGCCCCCGCCCCGGCCACCGAACCACTCGGACTCCACGCCCAGGCCGGCGTGGCCACCCCCATCGCCCCCAGGATGGTCGCTCCGCCACTGACGATCAGCATTTTGCGTCGATTGAGTTCGGTCATACGCCAGTACTCCTCCTTGAGTCCCGGACCTGCGGATTGATACTGTGATACAAAGAGTGCAACCGCGTATCTCAAGGAGAGCACAATCATCGCGAAGACACCAGACCCGGATTCTTTGCTGGAGCGCGCGCTCGCCGACGCGCTCGAACCCGCCGAAGAGACCGACGAGATCGCTCTCCGGCTGCTCGACGCCGCCTACGAACAGTTCTGCCGCATGGGGATCCGCCGCTCCACCATGGAGGACGTCGCCCGCCGGGCCGGCGTCTCCCGCATTACGGCCTACCGCCGGTTCGCCACCAAGGACGCGCTGGTCGAACAGGTCGTGCGCCGGGAGTTCCGCCGCTACTTCGACCGGTTCCTGCTCGACATCCAGCACGCCGAAACCGCCGCGGACCGGGTTGTCCTCGGGTTCGCCAGCGCGCTGCGGGCGATTAGGAGCAACCCGCTGATCGGTGGCCTGATGGCCGTCGAGCCCGACGTGCTCATCCCGTCGATGGTCAGCGACGGCGGCAACACCCTGGCGACAGTGCAGCGTTTCGTCGCGGGTCAGCTTCGCCGTGAGCAGCAGGCGGGTACCGTTTCGGCGGACGTCGACGTCGAACTCGTCGCTGAATTGATGACCAGGGTTTCCGCCTCGTTCCTCGTCACGCCGAGCCATGTCATCGATCTCGACGACGACGAGCAGGTCCGCGAGGTGGCTAGGCGGTTCCTCGTCCCGATGCTGCGGCCGAAGTGAGTCCGTCGACCAAGATGTCCAGTGCCTTGATGAAGTCCCGCTCCGGTTCGACAGCCGAGAGCGCGGGCAGTGCGCGGCTGAAGTTCGGCAAGACCGCCGGATCGACCCGGCGTAGGTAGCGATCCCGCTTTTCCTGCTCTGCCTCGCCGTCGCGATCCAGGGTGAATCCGATGGTCGTGAGCAACAGCGAGCCGAAAACGAGACTGTTCAGCGCGCCCAGTGTCTGGCGGACTTCGTCGCCGTCGAAGCCGGCTTCGTAGAGCGCGCCGATGAGATCGTCGGTCGGCAGCAGGGCCCGCACCGAGTTCGGGTTGGCCTCGTCGGTGGCCAAGGCCATCGGGACGACCGGATGGCGGGCGAGCGCGCGGTAGGTGTTGAGCACGGTGACCCGGACTCGTTCCTGCCAAGGCGAAGCGGGGTCGGCACGCTCGATCCCGCTGTAGACGCGTTCCGCGATCCCGTCGAGGATGTCGGTCTTGTTCCGGACGTGGTTGTACAGCGCCATCGCTTCGACGCCGAGGGTCTTGGCGAGTTTGCGCATGGACAGCCCCTTGAGACCTTCCTCGCCCGCCAAGGCGAGCGCCGCGTCCAGGACTTTCTCCCGGTTCAACGGTTCTCTCCGCGTCATCTCGGCGCCCTTCGCTTGACAGGTTTACACTGTATCTATCATATTTACAGCGTAAATATACGCTGTAAATACGGGGGTGTCATGAACGACGTGATCATCGTGGGCGGGGGACCGGTCGGACTGCTGCTGGCCGGAGAGCTTCGGTTGGCAGGTGCCGATCCGCTCGTCCTGGAGGCGGCGGCCGGGGCCGCGCGCCGGAACCGGAGCTTCGGGTTGCGCGGTATCAACGGCCGTACCTCGCAGTCCTTGCGGCTGCGCGGACTGACCGAGGTGTTGCGCGAGGCGCAGCGTGAGATGTTCGACGCGCTCGCGGTGAAGGGCGCGGCGGACGGCACCGATGTCGCCCGCGGTCTCCTGCATCTGATGAAGGGGAATCGGGCGCGGGGGCATTTCGGCGGTTTGCCGCTCGTCGAAGAGGAAAGCGAGCTCCGGCCCGGCGCCGCAGGCGGGTTCATACTCAAACAACCTGTGCTGGAACAAATCCTCGCCGACTGGGCGACCGGGCTCGGGGTCCGGATCCTGACGAACCGCGAAGTCGTCGACGTCGTGCAGGAGGATTCGGCGGTCCGAGCCGTGCTCGCCGACGGCCGGGTCGAGCGCGCCGCCTATCTGGTGGGCTGCGACGGCGGCCGCAGCGTCGTGCGCAAACGGTCCGGGATCGCCTTTCCGGGAACGGACGCGACGATGACCGGACGGGTCGCCTCGGCCGAACTCGCCGATCCCGGCGCGGTCCGGTCCTCGATGCACGGACCCGGCGGTCTGGTGAACCTGTCGCTGGTACCGGGGGAGATCTCCACCATCGAGTTCGACGGCGGACCGGACGACCGGGACGCGCCGCTGACCGCGGCCGAGCTGCAGGGGAGCATCCGCCGGGCCAGTGGTGTCGACGTGACAGTGACCAGGCTGGACGACGGAATCCGCTACAGCGACAACACGCGGCAGGCGGCGACCTACCGGCAGGGGCGTGTGCTACTGGCGGGCGACGCCGCGCATGTGCATTCGCCGATCGGCGGTCAGGGACTGAACCTCGGGCTCCAGGACGCGATGAACCTCGGCTGGAAACTGGGGCTGGTCGTGCGGGGCTCCGCTCCGGAGTCCTTATTGGACACTTACACCGCGGAGCGCCATCCGGTCGGAGAACGCGTGCTGCGCAACACGAGGGCGCAGGTCGCGCTGATGCGGCCGGGCCCGCAGAGTGCGGCACTTCGGGAAGTGCTGGCGGAGACGCTGGAGATTCCGGCGGCCAAACGGCATTTCATCGCGATGGCGAACGGGATCGACGTCGACTACGCGCCGGGCTCCGAGCATCCGCTGGTCGGCAGGTTCTCTCCGATTCCGGTGACGTCCGAGAACGGTCGCGCGCTCCTGGTGGCTCCTTCCGACGAGATCCGGGCGGCGGTGAACGGGCACGCGGTCCAGGTCGTCGAGTCGGACTTCGAGCAGGCACTCCTTGTCCGGCCGGACGGTTACGTCGCGTGGGCCGCGTCGGACGGCGGCACGGCGGGCCTGCGGGAAGTGCTGGACGGCTGGTATAAAGCGAAACGTTCGTTCAAAATGTAACAAGTGTTCAAGTTGTGAGGGTATGCCTTGGCAGGCCAGTACCAGGAGTTGTTCTCCGCGAAGGGGTCCATCGCCTTCTCCGCAGCGGGGTTGGTCGCCAGGATCCCGGTCCCCATGATGGGGATCGGGCTCATCACCATGCTGTCGCAGGCCCGGGGTGACTACGGCCTCGCTGGGCTGGTCTCGGCGGCGTTCACGCTGTCCATGGCGTTGCTCGGGCCGCAGGTCTCGCGGCTGGTCGATCGCCGCGGGCAGGGCAAGATCCTGCTGCCGGTGACCGGGATCAGCGTGCTGGCACTCGGCGCGCTGCTGCTCTGGGCCGGTCCTTAAAGGACTCCTTGAGGGACCCAGAGTCCCTCAAAGTTCCCCTCACCAGTCCCGGAAGGCCATCACGAGCCCCCGCAGCACCACCAGTCACAACGGCGGCGCGTGAAGGACCCCTTCCCTCGGCTCAGCCGAGGAAACTCGACCTTCACACCCTTCCCCCAGTACATGAAGGCCCCCTTCCTTGCGCCTAGGTACAGGAAGGAGGCCTTCACGTACCTAGGCAAGGAGACCTTCACGAACCTGACCCCACAATCAGCCCCGCAACCAAATCCAGTAGCTACCCAAGACACTCTTGGCCCTAACGACCCAAATCACTCACGAGGCCGGGGGTGACCAGGTCAGCCGCGGATCGGTCTGGACGAAACTCCCGAGCAGGGCGTCGATCCGGGTCAGGACGTCGAGGTCCAGCGCCACGCCGGACGCCTTCGCGTTCTCCGTCACCTGGTCGGCGCTGCTCGCGCCGGTGACCACGGAGGCGACGGTGTTGTGCTGCAACGTCCACGCGAGCGCCAGTTGCGCCATGGTCAGCCCGGCCTCGTCGGCGACACCACGCAGCATGCCGACGCGGTCGAGCAGATCCGGCAGGAGCAGTGGCCGCGTCTCGCGTGCCCCCGCCGCCCGGGAGCCGGGCGGGATGTGGCCGTCGCGGTACTTGCCGGTCAGCACACCCTGCGCGAGCGCGACCGAGGCGAACTGCCCGATTCCGGCACGTTCGCATACTGGCATCACCTGCGCCTCGGCGACCCGCCACAGCATCGAGTAGTGCGGCTGGTTGGCGATGAGCGGGACGCCGTACCGCTCGGCGATCGGCCTGGCCTCCAGCAACTGCTCGGCCGTCCACTCCGCGGTCCCGGCGTACAGGATCTTCCCTTGCCGCACCAGATCCGAGAGCGCGAGGAAAGTCTCGGCGAGCGGAGTCCGGTAGTCGAACCGCAGCAACTGGTAGACGTCGATGTAGTCGGTGCGCAGTCGCCGGAGCGAGCCGTGCAGCGACGTGGTCAGGTGCTTGCGGCTGAGCCCGGCGTCGTTGACGCCGGGGCCTTCCGGCCAGAAAGCGCCGGTACACAGCACGAGATCGTCGCGGCGGGCCGGGGTCAGTGCCGCCGCGAGATTCTCCTCGGCGGCACCGCCGTCCCAGGCGGCCGCGGTGTGGAACGTCGTGATGCCCGCGTCGAGCGCCGTCTGGACGCATTCCGCGCCGTCGGGATGCGTGAGCCAGTTGCCGTACGAGATCTCGCTGACGGACAGCCCGCTCGCGCCGAGCCTGCGGTACTCCATGCTCACCTCTTCCGCGCGCCGGTTTCGAGGATGGTGCGGTCGATCCACGCGTCGAGGCCCGCCGCCTTGCGTGCGTAGGTCTCCCGCACCGATTCGTGCGGCAGGATCAGGAACTCCTCCGACGCCAGCCCGTGCACCACGGATTCCGCGACGTCGTCGGGTTCCAGCAGCGGCGCCATACCCGCGATCGCGAGTGCGGCGGGATGCCCGGCGGCGATCCCCGGTTCCAGCAGCGCTGTCCGCACCCCGAGCGGGCACAGCGCGCTGACCCGCACCCCGCGCGGCCGGTAAGTGATCGCCAGCCATTCGGCGAGCCCGACGGCGGCGTGTTTGGTCACCGAATAAGGTGCGTCGCCGGGTGTGCCGAGCAGACCCGCGCCCGAGGCCGTGATCAGCAGATATCCCTGTCCGCGGCCCAGCATCGCGGGAAGCGCGACCTGTGCGGCGTGCACATGCTGCATGACGTTGATCGCCCATGACCGCGTCCACTGCTCGTCGGCGGCGTGCACGCCGGTGCCGAACGCGGCTCCGGCGTTGGAGCAGAACAAATCCACCGGGCCGAACGCCGCACGCGCCTCGGTCACCAGCATCTTCAAGTCCTCTTTGGAGGCCGCGTCGGCGCGGAGTGCGATCGCGGCGCCACCGGAGGCGGTGATCCCGGTGACGACGTTCCTGGCCGCGTCGAGGTCGAGGTCGGAAACCACCACTCCGGCGGCGCCCTCGGCGGCGAACCGCCGGGCCATGGCGGCGCCGATTCCGTGTGCCGCGCCGGTCAGCACGACGACTCGTCCTGTCACTTCCACATGCGCTCCATGGTTAATTCGTCTTCTCTCGATGACAATTCTTCTGTTTTGTTACGCCGGTGAGCAACGCGTTGTCGAAATATGGAATGCGGATGATAAAAGTGCAGGTCAGAGGCTTGTTCTGACCGTGTCGACATATTTGTTTCCGGCGCCGGACTTTAGCATGCGTTCCCTTGTTTTCCGAGTCTTCACGCGAGAGTATTGCGCTGTCTGCGGCAAGTAGGTTATTTCTTGGGAATCCCGCTGAAGATCGCCGAACCCGGCGAGGTCCGACCAGCCCAGCCGAACAGGAGGTCCGCCGGTGACTCATGCGACGGCGCGCATGCGGGTTCTCGGCGTCAACCCGCTCGGACGTCCCGATCCGGGGCTGGTGACCGCCGTCGCCAGGGGTGGCGGGCTCGGCGTCCTCGACATCGGGGACACCAAGTCCTCAGTGGACGGTGGGTTCCCGTTCGGGGTCCGGATCCCGGCCGGCCGCCTCGTGCGGCCCGAGGAAGTGCGGGAAAGCGGCGCGGAACTCGCCCTGCTGGCCGAAGGGGCAGGTTGGCCGGGCAAGGTCGAGTGCCCCGTGCTGGCCGAGGTGACCGGTGTCGAGCAGGCCGTCCGGCTGCTCGGCACCGGCGCCTCCGGTCTGGTGGCGAGGGGAGCCGAAGCCGGTGGCTCGGACCTCACCACGTTCGTCCTGCTCCAGCGGTTGCTGGAGCGGTTCGGCGACGATGTCGCGGTGTGGGCGTACGGCGGCATCGGTCCGCGGACGGCCGTGGCCGCGATCGCCGGAGGCGCGGCCGGAGTGGTGCTCGACGGACTCGGCCTGTTCCCTGAGGCTGACGTCCCCGAAGCGGCCAGGAACGAACTCGCCAGGGCCGACGACGGGCTCGCGGCGTTGTTCGCGAACCGGTTCGAGGACGCGGAAAGCGCTGTCAGGTCGGTGATCCGCGCGCTGGCCGTCCCGGCGGGGAACGCGGACCAGGGCGCCCGGCTGCGCCGCACATTGGGAACGACGCTCCCGGTCGTACAGGGACCGATGACGCGAGTCAGTGACCAGCCCGGTTTCGCCGCGGCCGTCGCCGCCCATGACGGGTTCCCGTTCATCGCGGTGGCCACCGCGAACGGCGCGAAGACCACCGAACTGCTCGGCCGCACCGCCGAAGCACTGGGCGAGCGGCCTTGGGGCGCGGGCATCCTCGGCTTCGTCCCGGAGGCTCTGCGCACCGAGCAACTCGCGGCGATCCGGGCGGCTCGGCCGCGGTGCGTGCTGATCGCGGGTGGGAAGCCCGCGCAGGCCAAGGCACTCGAGGCCGACGGGATCGCGACCTTCCTCCACGTGCCGTCGCCGATCCTGCTGCGGCAGTTCCTCGACGCCGGGATCCGCCGGTTCGTCTTCGAGGGCGCCGAATGCGGTGGGCATGTCGGCCCGCGATCGAGTTTCGTGCTGTGGGAGCAGCAACTCGACGTCCTGCGCGAATACGGCGCCGCGGACGTCGAGGTGCTGTTCGCGGGCGGTGTCCACGACGCCCGCTCCGCCGCCATGGTCGCGGCGATGGCGGAACCGCTGGCGGCACGTGGCGCGGGGATCGGTGTCCTGATGGGCACCGCGTACCTATTCACCGAGGAGGCCGTGACGCACGGCGCCATCACCGGGCTTTTCCAGGACCGCGTGCTCGATGCCCGGTCCACCGTCACCCTGGAGACCGCGCCAGGACACCTCACTCGATGCCTGCCCAGTCCATACGCCGACGAGTTCGCCACGCTGAAGGCAGGGCTGCGGGCGGAAGGGATCGCGCCGCAGGAGAGCTGGCAACGGCTGGAGGAGCTGAACACCGGGCGGCTCCGGGTCGCGAGCAAGGGAATCCGGCGTGAGGGCCAGGCACTCGTCGAGGTCGGCGAACAAGTTCAGCTCGCCGAGGGGATGTACATGGCGGGCCAGGTGACGGTCCTGCGTGAGGAACGCACCGACATCGCCGCCCTGCACCGCGACGTCACCGAGGGCGCGGCGGAACTGCTGGCCTCCCGTATGCCAGGAGAAGAGTCCGTTGTGGACGGTGACGTCGCCATTGTCGGCATGGCCTGCGTGTTCCCCGGTGCACCGGATCTTCCCGCCTTCTGGTCGAACGTCCTGCACGGCGCCGACGCCGTCACCGAGGTTCCGGATCAGCGCTGGGACAAGGAGATCTACGCCGATCAGTCGACGTCGAAATGGGGTGGTTTCCTGCCGCCGGTGGACTTCGACCCGCTCGCCTACGGCATTCCACCCAAATCGATGGGCAGTATCGACCCGGCTCAGCTCGTGTCGTTGCAGACGGCGCGGCGTGCCCTCGAAGACGCGGGCTACGGTGACGGCGGTTTCGACCGCGAGCGCACCAGCGTCATCTTCGGCGCCGAGGCGGGGGGAGACCTGGCCAACGCGGGGGTCCTGCGCGCACTGTTGCCCAGTTACCTCGAAGACGTCCCGGAAGAATTGCTCGCGCAGCTGCCTGAGCTGACCGAGGACTCGTTCCCAGGCACCCTCGCCAACGTCATCTCCGGCCGGATCGCCAACCGGCTCGACCTCGGCGGTACCAACTACACCGTGGACGCCGCGTGCGGTTCGTCGCTGGCGGCGCTGGATCTCGCGGTCAAGGAACTGCGGGCGGGGACTAGCGGGATGGTCCTGTGCGGTGCCGTCGATCTCCACAACGGCATCAACGACTACCTCATGTTCACCTCGGCAGGCGCGTTGTCGCCGACCGGACGGTGCCGCCCGTTCGACGCGGCGGCGGACGGGATCGCGCTCGGTGAAGGCGTCGCGTGTCTCGTGCTGAAGCGGCGGGCCGACGCCGAACGCGACGGCGACCGGGTCTACGCACTGGTCAAGGGGGTCGGCGCGGCCAGTGACGGCAAGGCACTCGGTCTGACCGCGCCCCGGCCCGAGGGACAGCGGCGGGCACTGGAGCGGGCTTACCGTGACGCCGGGGTCTCGCCCGCGGACGTCTCGCTGGTGGAGGCGCACGGCACCGGCACCGTCGTCGGTGACGCCACCGAACTGACCACCCTCACCGACTTCTTCCTCGACGCGGGCGCCGAACCGGGCATGTGCGCGCTGGGTTCGGTGAAGAGTCAGATCGGGCATACGAAATGCGCCGCGGGACTGGCCGGGCTGATGAAGGCGGCGCTCGCGCTGTGGCACGAGGTCGTGCCGCCCACGCTGCATCTGAGCAGGCCGAATCCCGCCTGGGATGCGAAAAGCAGCCCCTTCACCTTCTCCACCGGCGCCCGGCCGACGCCGGTTGCGCGCGGCCGCGAGTTCGCCGGCGTGAGCGCGTTCGGGTTCGGTGGGACCAATTTCCACGCGGTGCTGGCCGCGCCGGAAGTACCGCCGGACCGGCGGCACGGTCCGCGTGACTGGGACGCCGAGCTGTTCCTGCTCCGAGGGTCCGATGTGGACGGTGCTCGCGCGGCCTTGCGTGACCTGCTGTCGGCCAACGAAGGCCGTCCGCTCCGGGAACTCGCCGCCCTCGTCGCCGAACGTCGTGAGTCCGGGCCGGTGCGGCTCGCCGTCGTCGCCGGTGACCTCGCGGAACTGCGTGAGGCCGCGCACGGAACGGGCGGGCTCACCGCCGAGAGCACCGAGCCGGGCGCGGTCGCGTTCCTGTTCCCCGGTCAGGGCAGCCAGCGGACCGGGATGCTGGCGGAGCTGTTCGTCCACTTCCCGGAACTGGCAGGCGTCCTGCGGCTCGCCCCCGACATCGCCGCCACCACGTTCCCGCCCCGCGCGTTCACCGAGGAGACGCGGGCGGCGCAGGACGAAGCGCTCAAGGACACCCGGGTCGCGCAGCCCGCGCTCGGCCTCGTCGAATCGGCCGTGTGCCGGTTGCTCGCCGGCCTCGGCGTCCGGCCGGATCTGCTCGCGGGGCACAGCTACGGTGAGCTGACCGCACTCTCGGTCGCCGGGGCCTTCGACACCCCGGCACTGGTGGCACTCAGCCGGGCCAGGGCCCGCGCGATCGCCGAAGTCGCCGGAGCAGACCCGGGGACGATGGCCGCGGTGAAGGCCTCCCCCGAGAAGCTTGCCGACGTCCTCGACCAGCCCGAAGTCGTGCTGGCCAACCACAACGCGCCGGGGCAGACCGTCCTTTCCGGACCGACGGCCGCGATCGAGGACGCCGTCCGAGTGCTGCGCGAGCAAGGGATCAGGGCCAACCGGATCCCGGTCGCGTGTGCCTTCCACAGCCCGCTGGTGGCCGGCGCGAGCGACGTGTTCGCCGTCGACCTCGACAACGCCGAAATCACCGAACCGGCGCTGCCGGTGTGGTCGAACCGCACCGCCAAGCCGTACGAGGCCGGGAAGGTACGGGCCGGGCTGGCCGCGCAGATCGGTGCGCCGGTGCGGTTCGTCGACCTGATCGAGGATATGTACGCGGCGGGTGCGCGGACGTTCGTCGAGGCCGGGCCGGGTCAGGTGCTTTCCCGGCTGGCCAAGGAGATCCTCGGCGACCGGCCGCATACCGCGATCGCGTGCGAACCCGGCGGCCCCGGCCTGCGAGGCTTCCTCACCGCGCTCGCGCGACTGGCGCTCACCGGCGTCGACGTGCGCACCGAGCGGCTCTTCCTCGGCCGCGTCCGTGTCGGCCCGCTTCCCGCACCCGCCTGGACCGTGGACGGCCGGACCGTTCGCGCACCCGGCGGCGAGGTCCCCGCCCATGGGCTCGTGCCCGCCCGCCGAATCCCGAGGACGACCATGAACCAGCCCGTACCCGGTCGTGACCAGGCCGTCGTCGAATTCCTCCGCACCAGCCGCGAACTACTGGCGGCCCAACGGGACGTGATGCTGGGTTACCTCGGCACCATACCGATCAACCCCACACCGATCAGCCCCACACCGATCGCCGCCGCTCCCGCGCCGATCGTGCTGCCGGTCGAGGTCCCGGTCGTACTCGCCACCCCTGAACCCGAGGTACCGGTGGAGACCGACGTCCTCGCCACCGTGATCGGCGCGATCAGCGATCGCACCGGTTATCCGGCCGAGATGATCGACGCGGATCTCGACCTTGAAGCGGATCTTTCCATCGACTCGATCAAACGCACCGAAATCGCGGGCTCGCTGCTGGCGAAGCTCGGTCTCACCGGCCGGGTCCACGACGACGCCCAGGACCAGCTCAGCCGCGACCGGACGGCGAGCGCCTTGGCGGCCAGGTTGCGGAAGTGGCTCGAACCGGCGGTGCCGGTCACCGTGGCCCCGGCACCCGTCGAGGCCCCGGCCGGCCGCGCGCCAGGCCGGTATCTGCTCGGCCGGGTTCCGGCGCCGCTCGGGACACCCGACCTCGCCAAGGTGGGCGGCAAGACGGTCGCGGTGAGCTTCGAATCTGGTCAAGAAGACCTCGCCGAATCGGTCCGGACGGTGTTCGCCGAGGCAGGCGCGGTGCCGGGGGAGCGAGGTGCGGCCGAGATCGTCGTCGTGCTGAACCCGCTTTCGGACGCCGAAGAGCCGGTCGCCGCGCAGGTCTTCGGCTTGATCAAGGCGGCCTCCGGCACCGTGATCGTGGTGGCGCGCCCAGGTGCCGGGCACACCGCCGGGCTGCGTGGCCTGGTCCGGGCCGCCGCCAGGGAACGGAGCGAGCCGACCCGGCTGGTCGAGCTGGAGTCCACGGTGGACCTCGCGCGGATAGTGCTGGAGGAGGTGATCGCCGAAGGACCGGCGGCGGTGCGGTACGACACCGCCGGCCGCGCGACGTTCGAGCCGTCGGCAGGCCCTCTCGGTTCGATCGCCTACGCGGGCGCGGGACCCGGCGGCGGGGAGACCAAGGCACTCGGGCTCGACGCGGATTCGGTACTGCTGCTCATCGGCGGCGCCCGCGGCATCACCGCGCGGGCGGCGATCGCGCTGGCGGCGAGTGGCTGCCGGATCGAACTGGCAGGCCGCACGCCGTGGCCCGCCGAACCCGGCGACGACGGCCTGCCCGGCGACGCACAGGGGATGCGCTCGGCGCTGTCGGCGCGTGGCGGCTCTCTGGCGGATATCGAACGCCGGGTGCGCACTGTGCTGGCCCAGCACGAGATCGCCAGGACGTTGGACGAGATCACCGCCGCCGGTGGCAGCGCGGCTTACCGTTCACTCGACGTCCGCGACGGTGCCGCCGTCCGGCAGGTGGTGAAGGATCTGCACACCCGCTACGGCCGCATCGACGGCGTCGTCCACGCGGCGGGCGTGATTGACGACAAACTCATGGCGGACAAGGACGAAAGTTCCTTCCGCACGGTGTACGGGACCAAAGTGGACGGTGCGCGGGCGTTGCTCGACGCACTGGAACACTTCGGCGTCCGGCCAGGGTTCGTCACCTTCTTCGGCAGTATCGCCGCAGTACTGGGCAATCGCGGCCAGACCGACTACGCGGCCGCGAACGACGCGCTGGAAACCCTCGGCGCGCAGTGGGCGGAGCGCACCGGCTGCCGGGCACTGACCGTCCATTGGGGACCGTGGGCGCCTTCGGGTGACCATGCCGGAATGGTGTCGCCGGAGCTGGCGCGAGAGTACGAACGCCGCGAGGTCGCGCTGATCGATCCGGACGAGGGCACCGCCGCCCTCCTGCGTGAACTGGCCTACGGCCCGTCCGACGTCCGCTCGGTGCTGTACACGGCCTCGCTGTGGTGAACCAGGAGCCCGTCGCGATCGTCGGCATGGGAGTGTTCCTGCCCGGCGCGTCCACTGTGGACGAATATTGGCAGAACATCGTTTCCGGTACGGACGCGATCACCGAGATCCCGCCGCACCGGTGGGATCCGACCTTCCACGACGGCGACGGCCGCACGCCAGACCGCACTTACGGGCGGCGCGGCGGTTTCGTCGAGGACAGCTTGGACTTCGACGCGGCCGCGCTCGGCATCGCGCCCAGTTCCCTCGCCGGGATGGAGCCGGATCAACTGATCGCCTTGTCCGTTGCCGCGTCGGCGGTCGATGACGCCGGTGGCCTGCAGCGGCTGGGCGACCTCGAACGCGTCGGCGTCATCCTCGGCCGGGGCGGCTACCTCTCGCCAGGGCTGCAGCGGTTCGAACAACGCGTCCGGTCGGTCCGCCAGATCACCGGCACCATTCGAGAACTCTTGCCGTCGGCGAGCCCGGAGGTACTCGACCGGTTGCGGGACGCGTTGCTGGAACCACTCGGCGAGTTCCGGCCCGACACCGCGATCGGGCTGGTGCCGAACCTGGCGGCGTCGCGGGTGGCCAACCGGCTCGACTTCGGCGGGCCCGCGTACACGGTGGACGCGGCCTGCGCCTCTTCGCTGCTGGCGGTGGACCAGGCGATCGGGGAACTCACCCGGCGCCGCTGCGACGTCGTGCTGGCAGGCGGTGTGCACCATTGCCACGACGACACGCTCTGGTCGATGTTCACCCAGCTCGGCGCACTCTCGCCGAGTCAGCGGATCAGCCCGTTCTCCCGCGACGCGGACGGCCTGCTGATCGGCGAGGGCACCGCGATCGTGGTGCTCAAACGGTTCTATGACGCCCGCCGCGACGGCGACCGGGTCTACGCCGTGCTCCGCGGTTCGGGGACGTCGAGCGACGGCAAGAGCGCGAGCCTGCTCAGCCCGGCCGTATCCGGCCAGACACTGGCGCTGCGCCGGGCGTGGGCGTCGGCGGGCCTCGATCCTGCCGCGCCGTCCGCGCTCGGCCTGCTGGAGGCGCACGGGACCGCCACGCCGACCGGGGACGCCGCCGAACTGGCCACCATCGCCGAAGTGTTCGGCCCGCCGGACGGTCCCCGCGCGGTGATCGGCGCGGTCAAGGCGATGATCGGGCACACCATGCCGACCGCTGGGGCCGCCGGGCTGATCAAGACGGCGCTCGCACTGCACCACGCCGTCTTGCCGCCCGCGCTGAACTGTGCCGATCCGCATCCGCTGCTGGACAAGACCCGGTTCCGCGTCCTGACCGAGGCCGAACCTTGGCCGTCGGGTGAGGTCCCACGCCGGGCCGCGGTCAACGCCTTCGGTTTCGGCGGTGTCAACGCGCACGTGGTGCTGGAGGAGGCCGACCCGGCACCCGCGCGGCCACGCCGGGTGAAAGTCGAGGAGCCGGAACGGGTACTGCGGCTCGCGGCGTCCACTCCGGACGGACTCCGCGTGCTGCTCGACAACCCGCGGCAGGACTTCGCGGGAGACGGGCCTTGCCGGATCGGGATCGTCGGGCCGACCGGGAAGCGGCTCGAAGTCGCGCGCCGGGTACTGGCGAAGGTCGCGGCCGAGGGCAAGTCCTGGCACGGGCCCAACGACATCTGGTGCGGTATGGCACCGCTGCTGGAGCAGGACGGCGCGAAGACCGCTTTCGTCTACCCGGGACTGGAAGCGGACGCGGAACCGCGCTGCGCCGACGTCGCCCGGCATTTCGGCCTCGACCGGCCGGAGTGGTCGACGACGAGCGTGCTTTCCCGCGCGTCGAGCGTTTCCCAGGTCGGGTTGCTGCTCGACACCGCCCTGCGGCGGGTCGCGATCACCCCGGATCTGCTCGCCGGGCACAGCGTCGGCGAATGGACCGCGATGCAGGCCGCCGGGATGTACCCCGGACAGTCCACTGAGGACTTACTGAGCCGGTACTGGCCGCAAGGTTTCACCTTGCCCGACGCGGAGTTCCTGGTGCTCGGTTGTTCCGCCGAGCGTGCGGAGGGGTTGCTCGCCGCCGAGCCGGAACTGATGATCTCCCACGAGAACGCGCCGCGGCAGACGATCGTCTGCGGTGATCCGGCCGCCGCGGCCCGCCTCGCGCGGCTGTGCACGCAGCACGGCATCGTCGCCAGGACGCTGCCGTTCCGGTCCGGGTTCCACACCCCGCTGATGCGCTCCCGGCTCGGCCCGTTCACCCACCTCGCGGCGGAACTGGACCTGCGGCCGCCTCGGGTCCCGGTGTGGTCGGCGACCACGGCGCGGCCGTATCCCGAGTCCCCGGTGGAGGTCCGCGAGCTGTACCTTGCCCACCTCGTGCGCAAGGTCCGGTTCCGGGAGCTCGTCGACGCGCTCTACGCCGACGGTGTCCGCGTGTTCGTGCAGGCGGGCGCCGGGCAGGTCGGCTCGTTCGTGACGGACACGCTGGGGGACCGGCCGCATCTGGTCGTCGCGGCGTCGTCCGGGACGCGACCGGGCCTGGCGCAGTTGCGCCGGGTCGCCACCGCGGTCTGGGTCGAGGGCGGGAGCCCGGCGTTCGACGCGCTGGAACCACGACGGACCAAAATCGACACCGCGGGCACGCGGCTCACCGTCACCGACGACGTCAAAGGCCTGTTCGACGACGCGGGCGGGATCCCCGAGCTGACCGAGGGTGTTCCGGACGCGATCGTCGCGGAGTTCAGCGCGTTGCTCGCCGAGACAAGGCAGGCCGCGGCGAGTGTCGTCAACGCGGCGGCACGGCGAACGGTCGAGTCCACTGTGGACGTGTCCTTGGAAGCCATGCCGTACCTGGTGGATCACCGGTTCTTCCGCCAGCGTGAGGGGTGGCCTGAGGAAGCCGATTTCCGTCCGACGGTCCCCGCGACGACGCTGATCGACCTGGCCTGCCGGGCGGCCGAACGGGACTGGCCGGGGACGATCGCGACCGGGGTGGGCAACGCGGCGTTCTCGCGGTGGCTGATCGCGGCGCCCGCGCGAAGTGTACCGCTTTCGATGACGCGCGAAGGTGATCGCGTCAGTGTCCAAATCGGACCGCACGCGAGTATGGACGTCCAGCTGGCGCGGCGGTATCCGACAGCACCCCGGCCGTCCCCGTTGCCGGGACCGGAGACCGCGCCCCCGCTGAGCGCCGCCGAGATCTACTCGCGACGGGAGATGTTCCACGGCCCGGCGTATCGGGGGCTCGCCCGGCTGACCGGGCTCGGCGAACGGCATATCCGCGGCGACCTCGTCGTGCCTTCGGCGCGCGGCGCGCTGCTGGACAATGTCGGTCAGCTGCTGGGTTGCTGGCTGATGGCCACCAAGGCGGACGCGTTGCTCGCGTTCCCGACGTCGATGGGCCGGATCACCTGGTACGGCCCGGAACCGGCACCCGGCACGTGGTTGCAGTGCGTTGTCCGGGTCCGGCTGCCCCGGCCGGACGTGCTGGAGATGGACGCCGAACTGGTGCGCGGCGGCGCCGTGCTGGCCCGGATCGAACAGTGGCGGGACATCCGCTTCCCGTGCGACCGGCAGGCCCACCGGGTCTACGCCTTCCCCGACCGGCACCGGCTTTCCGAGGACCACCACGGATCCTGGACGCTGGTCACCGACCGATGGCCGAGCCCCGCCGCACGCGACATCTACGCCGGCGTCTACCTCGGTTCGGAGGAACGGGCCGAGTTCGCTGCTCGCGCGCCACGCGAGCAGCGAGGATGGCTGCTGGAGCGGATCGCGATCAAGGACGCCGTCCGCGCGAGGCTTGCCAAAGCGGGCGTCGACGGCGTCTACCCGGCGGAGATCCGCGTGAGCGCCGACGGCACGACGGTGTCCGGGAGACACGGCAGGACGTTGCCGGACCTCGCCGTGGCGGTCGCCGTCGCGAAGACAGGGGACCTCGCGGTCGCCCTCGTCCGCGACGCGACCGAGGCGCCGCCCCGGATCGCCGTCCGGGCCGAGGGCGAGCTGACGGGGCTGGCCGACGAGATCGGCGCAGGGGTGGAGTACGCCGGGATACCCGGGCACGTCGTGGCCTGGAACCGCGGGTAGGAACAGGAGCAGAGCATGACCATCGAACAGCACAGCCCGGTCTCCGTCTTCGGCACCGTGGCCGATCTCCTCAGAGAGCTGGTCGGGGACACCGACGTCCTCGGCATCGAAATCAGCCCGGAGACCACCTTCCACGAAGACCTCCAGCTGGAGAGCATCGACCTGGTGACCTTCGCGAGCATCCTCGCCGAGTTCTTCGGCGCCGACGTCAATCTCGCGGAGTTCCTGGCGGAGAAGGATCTCGACGACGTGATCGGGTTGCGGGTCGGCGACATCGCCGACTACGTGGCCGCGCGCCTCGGCGAACGGGGCTGACACGGTGCCGACGATGACCGTCAACGGGCTGCGCACGAACGTGCAGCTTGTACCCGGTGGGGGTACCGAAACCGTGGTGTTCCTGCACGGTATGGGTACCGACAGCCTGGCGAGTTTCTACCTCACGCTGGCCCCGCCGGTCGCCGCCGCCGGCATCGACGTGATCAGCTACGACCTGCGCGGGCACGGCAAGACCGAACGCCCCGAACGCGGGTACACGATCGCGGATTTCGTCGCCGACCTCGACGACCTGCTGTCCCAGCTCGACCTGGACCGGCCGGTGCATCTGGTGGGCAACAGTTTCGGCGGCACACTCGCCTACAGCTACGCCGTGGCGAAACCGGAGAGGGTGCGCAGCATCGTGTGCATCGAATCCGAACCCGCGACCGAGCTGTGGGCGGACAAGATGGCGCAGATTCTCGAACACACCGTGCGGTTCCTCAAGGTCGAGGAGAGTTTCGACTGGATCGAGGCCAACTACAGCGCTCATCACCGGCGGCTCGCGAGGATGGCGGCCGAGCGGATCATGGCGACGTCGATGGCCGAGGAGGTCCCGCTCGGCCCGTTGCTGACGCTCGATCAGGTGGCGGGGATCGGCTGCCCCGTACTGTCCATTTTGGGCAGTCACGGGTACCAGGCCGACGATCTGAACGCGTTGACGTCCCTGTTGCCTCGCGGCGAGTTGCACGTATTCGAGGGCCAGGGTCACTCGGTGCTCGTCGAGCAGCACCGGGAGGTCCGGGAGCTGCTGCTGAACTGGATCACCCGGCACGGAAGGCCACGCGGATGAGCCGGTTCCTGCTGGTCGTCCCGCCGCTGACCGGACATGTGGCGCCCTTGCGCGCGGTGGCCGCCGAACTGGTCGCGCGCGGTCACGACGTCGCCTGGTGCGGACCGGAGCCCACGACCTCCGAGCTGACCCGGGCCGGACGCGTGTACGCGGCCGGAGACGCGCTGGAGTTCGCCGTCGAGCGGCGTCCCGAGGGTTTGCGGGGCTTCGCGGCGCTGAAGTTCCTGTGGGAGCAGTATCTGGTGCCGCTGGCCGACGCGATGGTGCCCGGGGTCGAGAAGGCGGCCGACGCGTTCCGGCCCGACGTCGTGATCGCCGACCAGCAGGCCTTCGCGGGTGCTCTGGTGGCGAGCCGCCGTGGCCTGCCCTGGGTGACTTCGGCGTCGACGTCGACCGAACTCGGCGACCCGCTGGGTGCCCTGCCGAAGATCGCCGCCTGGGTCGGCGGTTTGCAGCGCGATCTCCGGGAGCGGCACAAGGTGTCCTGCGGCGACCTGCGGTTCTCGCCGGACCTCGTACTCGCCTTCACCACCGTGACGCTGACCGGACGGATCGCCGACCCCGGCACCGTCCGGTTCGTCGGACCGGCATTGGCGCCCGCGCCACCGGTGGGCTTCCCGTGGCACCGGCTCGACGGCCGCCCGCTCGTGCTCGTCACCCTCGGCACCGCCAACGCCGCCCTCGGCCGCCGCTTCCTGGCCGAATGCGTCGACGCCCTCGACGGGATGCCTCACGTGCAAGGGCTGGTCATCGACCCGGCCGGCGGGTTGTGCAGTGAGAAAGTACTGCTGGCCAAGCGGATTCCGCAGGCCGAAGTGGTGCGGCAGGCGGCCATGGTGGTCTGCCACGGCGGGCACAACACCGTCAGCGAAACCCTGGCGTCCGGGCTGCCGCTGGTGATCGCCCCGATCCGGGACGACCAGTCGATGCTGGCTCAGCAGGTGGAGGCCGCCGGTGCGGGACTGCGGTTGCGCTTCGACCGCGTCAAGGCGCCGGACATCCGCCGCACGATCACGGACGTCCTGACCGAGCCCGCCTACGCCGCGGCGGCCGCGCGGGTGCGGGCTTCGTTCGCGGCGGCCGGGGGAGTCGTGGCCGCCGCGGACCACGTGGAGTCCCTGCGGCACTCGTGAGGACCATTCTCGAACGGGACTCAGACCCGGAACTCGCGTGCTTGAAGGCGTAACTCGCGTGCTTAAGGGCCGATCTCGCGTGCTTGAAGGCGTAACTTGCGTGCTTGAAGGCGTAACACCGAGATCCGTCTCTGAGCACGCGAGTTACGCCTTCAAGCACGCGAGTTACGTGCTCAAGCACGCGAGTCACGTCTTCGTGCTGGCGGCGAACCCGGCGAACGGGCCGGTCAGGGTCACCTTGGGGCGTGCTCCCGGGGTGACCGGAACGTCCTCGCCGCGATCCATCCACCCGCCGACGCGGCGGCCGCCGCGATTCCGAGCGAAACCGGGATCGACCAGCCCGACGGGCGGCCCAGTGCGAGCGCCCTCGTCGCGTCGATCGCGTAGGTGAGCGGGTTGATCGCCGAGACCACCCGCAGCCACGCGGGCATGGTGTCGAGCGGCATGTAGGCGCTGGAGGAGAACATCAGCGGGAACATGACCACAAAGGACGCCATCTGCAGGGTTTCGGCCTTACGCAGCCAGGTCGTGATGGCGACGAAGATCCAGCTCAGGCACCAGCCGACGACGAGTGTCAGCAGAAGTGCCGCGGTGATCCCGAAAACACCGCCGGTCGGCCGGAAACCGAGCAGGATCACACTCGTGAACGCCGTCACCAGCAACTGCACGGCGAGCCGGGCGGAGTCGGAGATGGTGCGGGCCACCAGGACGGCGGACAGGCTGATCGGCAGGCACCGCAGCCGTCCGGTGAAGCCACTGTAGATCTCCGCGAGCAGGCCGGCGCCGGAACTCATGGCCGTGGTCATCGCGATGTTCACCAGCGTGGCCGGGACCAAAAAGTTCACGTAACCCTGGTAGGCCGCGACCCCGGGCAGCGTGCTGACGCCGTTGAAGACCTGGCTGAACAGCAGGAGCAGCACGATCGGTTGCAGGAGCCCGAAGAACACCAGCCGCCGGTCGCCGAACGCGGTCTTCAGCGAACGTCCGGCGAGCACCCGGACCTGGGTGGCGAACGTGCTCGGCCGCCAGGCCGCCGGATCGGTCAGTAACACCGGCGACGGCGCGCGGTGTCGTGCTTCGGTCATGACAGGGCCGCCGGATTCCGGTGCAGGGAAAGGTAGACGTCGTCGAGGGTGGGCTCGGCGACGGTGAGGTCTCGCATCGGCGCGCCCGCCGCGTCGAGCGCGCGAACCAGCACTGTGATGTCGGAGGGCCCGGAAAGCGGGACGCCGATCACCAGCCCGGAGGCCGACGTCGTGCAGCTCATGCCGAGCCGATGCAGGGCGGCCAGTGCCCGGTGGCTGGCGAGTTCGGTGCCGAAGGTCAGGGTCGCGGTCCGTTCCCCGAGCCGGGCCTTCAGTTCCGACGGCCGCCCGGAAACGGTGACCTGGCCCAGCCCCAGCACGATGACGTGATCCGCCAGCCGGTCGGCCTCCTCGAGATACTGCGTGGTGAGCACGACGGTGGTGCCCCTGGCGGCGAGCCGCTCGACGCCGTCCCAGAGTCCCGCGCGGCTGAGCGGGTCGAGGCCGGTGGTCGGTTCGTCCAGGAAAAGGACCTCGGGGGAGCCGACGAGCCCCGCCGCCAGATCGAGCCGTCGCCGCATCCCGCCGGAATACGTCTGCGCGGGACGGTCCGCCGAGTCGTCGAGCCCGAACATCGCGAGCAGTTCGGCGGCACGCGCTCTGGCCTGACGCCGATTCGCGCCCAGCAACCGCGCGACGAGTTCGAGATTTCCCCGGCCCGAGAGCGCGTCGTCGACGGCGGCGAACTGCCCGGTGACCCCGATCCGCTTTCGGACGTGGTGCCCGGCGCGGACGACGTCGAAACCGCACACTTTGGCACTGCCGCCACTCGGTTTGACGCGGGTGCTGAGGATGTCGATCAGCGTCGTCTTCCCGGCGCCGTTGTGGCCGAGCACCGCGAGCACGGTGCCGCGGCCGACGCGAAGATCGATGCCGGCGAGCGCCGTCACCTCACCGTAGTGCTTGGCGAGGCCGGTCACCTCGATGGCGGCCTGCTCCATCGCCACTCCTCGGGTTCGGTCCGCCGAACCTACCGAGGTATTCGGCACGGCCGCAATGAACGCGTGCGGACCGCGGACGCGCGTGACAATTCCGGCCCTCGCGTATGGCATGGGCGTCACAAGAAGAGTCGCGTGACAGTTCCGTGCCGCGAATCGATGAGGTAAGTGACAAAAGCGGGTTCCGGCGGGCGCCGATGCCAGTCTGTTCGAACTCCGGCCTCATCCGGATGACAAAGAAACGGGGCGGCATTCGAGATCCTTGCCGGTGGTGTTGGGCACAGGTAATTTACCGCTTCCGTGACGTGGCAGTTTCGGTCTTGTCACGTAATTTCCCCGATTCCCCGGGAGTGACCGTTGTGAAGTTCCCATTGAAGTCGAAAAGATCCGTACAGGCCTTGGCCGCCGGTACGGTGGCCGCCGTCGCGGCCACCCTTGGCATCGTCGGCGCGGGTCTGAGCGAGGCGGCACCCGCGTCGCTGACGCTGAAGTACACCTGCCCGTTCCCGTTGATCGGCGACCAGACCCTGGTCGTGAAGATCGACACCGTCCTGCCGGACGACGCCGTGGCCGGGAAGACGTCCACCCCGATCACGTTCGACGTCGACGTCACCGTCCCGGCGGACGCGACCGCGGGACTCTCGCTGGTCGGCGCGACCACGGTCGAGGGCAGCGCGAAAGCAGCCGCGGTGCTGAAGTACCCGGTCGACAAGACGCTGAACCTCGGCCTGCCGCTGGCGATCCCGGTCACGCCGGTGCCGGAGTCCGGCGATTTCCACGTCAAGACGAGTGGCAAGGCTCCCGCCGTCACGTTCCCCAGTGCCGGTACCGCGTCGGTGACGGTCGGAAACTTCAGTACCACCATGACGCCGAAGAACGCGCAGGGTCAGCCGACCGACCTCGGCACCTTCACTTCGGACTGCGTCGTCCAACCTGGACAGAACCAGCTGCTGGGGACCTTCGAGATCAAGCCCGCCGGTGGTGGTACGACGACGCCGACCACGCCGACGACGACCCCCACCACGACGACCGCGGAACCGACTCCCACCACAGAGCCGACGCCCACGACGCAGCCGACCCCGACGACGGAGCCGACTCCGACGACTCAGCCGACGCCGACCACCGAGCCCACCCCGACCACCGAACCGACCCCGACCACGCAGCCGACGCCCACGACGGAGCCGACCCCGACCACGAAACCGACTCCGACCACGGAACCGACACCCACAACGCAGCCCAGCCCGACCACCGAACCGACACCGACCACGCAGCCGACACCCACCACGGAACCGACTCCGACGACCGAGCCGACCCCGACCACGCAGCCGACGAGCCCAACCACCATGCCGACGACACCGACGACGCCGACCGGGACGACCACGACACAGCCGCCGGGTGACACGCAGATCGTCTACGGCGTCAAGGGCAAGACCACCATCGCGGGCCTGAACGCCAGGCTGCCGCTCGGTCCCGGCGAGTTCTCCGCGAAGCTGAACGCGCAGTCGGGCAAGTTCACCGGTCAGCTTTCGCTGCCGCCGTCGAGTGTGCAGTTCCGTTTCCTCGGCTTCTTCCCGGCCTCCGCGACGGTAAAGATCAACCAGGTCGGGGACGTGACGGGTACCGTCACCGCCGGCGCGGTCAAGGCGGACACGAAGGTCGACGTCAAGCTGCTCGCGGTGCGGCTCTTCGGGTTCCCGATCCTGGCGAGCTCGTCGTGCCAGACGGCCAAGCCCGCGGACATCCCGCTGGTTTCGGCGTACGGCTTCAACCCGTTGAAGGGCGGCAAGCTGACCGCTGAGTACAAACTGCCGCAGTTCCGCGGCTGTGGCCTGCTGACCCCGATGATCAGTGCGATGGTTTCCGGCGACGGCAACAGCCTGGAAGTGAACCTCACCAAGAAGTGAGGGTCACCGGGGTCGTGAGTGGCGATTCGGGTTCTGTCGAGGGGTAAGGCAAGGGTGGCGTGGTGGTGGCCGAGGTACCCCGGTCCGATGCCGTCGCCAGGCGCGTCCATGAAGGAATCGGGACGTTGAGTGTCCTGATTCCTTCATGGACGGGGGTCACCATTACCGCGCTACTCGCAGTCGTGAGTGATAAGGGTCGTTCTAACGACACTTATCACTCACGACCCCCCACCCTGACCGGCCTGACGTGGCACCCCTCGATAACCGTCATGACCACTCACGAACCCACCACCAAAACAGTTACCCCCATTACAACCTTTCTCGTGGCGGCCCCCCGAATTCCCGCATCGCTTGTTTCCCTGATCTTCCGCCAGTAGCGTGCTGCACAAGTTGGCCGTTCGGCCGGAGAACTCGAAGTGAGGAAGCCCGAATGTCAGTGCTGACCGGGCGCGTTCCGCGCGCTTTCCTGCTCCCGGTGATGCTGGGGCTGGGGGCGCTTTCACTGGCTTCCGCCTCCGCCGAACCCGCGCCGGCACCGCAGGCAGAGGCCGTCCCGGAACAGTTGATCGCCGCCGGGCTGCCGTTCGGTTTCTACGTCGGCGACGAACAGCAGCCGACCACGAGCCGGGTCGCCAAACTCGGTTCCGACATCACGTTCCCGCAGGGCCGGTTCGACGGCGCGCTGCAGGGTCTCTCGGGCAAGGTGCCGATCACCGGCAAGCTCGCCATCCCGGTGACGTCGAGTTATTTCGTGTCCTTCCGGTTCATGCCCGCCACCGGCACGGTCGAACTGATCCCGGACGGCGACGCCACCGGGACCGTCGAGGTGAAGACCGGTCCCACAACCAACTGCAAGGCCGTGGGCACCAACCTGTGCGGGGATTCCGACGTCACGTCGAAGGTGTTCATCAAGCTGTCGAACGTCAAGGTGGACGGCAGGACGCTCGACGTCGGCCCGGACTGCCGGACGGCGCAATCGGCCGTGGTGAACATCAAAGCATTGATACCGCTGGGTTTCCCCGCACCGTCGGTCAGGACGACCAGCACGTTCTCGACGCCGGGGTTCACCGGCTGCGGTGTTCGTGAGGACCTGAGCCCGTTGCTCACCGGCCTGGTTTCCGGGCCGGGCAACACACTGGTGACCAATCTCAAGCTGCGCTGTGTCGGTTCGGGTCCGCCCCCCAAGGGATGTGGGAGCTGACCATGTCGAACCCCGTCGCACTCCTCGCGCGCGCCCCGGAAAAGATCGCCGCCGCGCTGCGTGAATTCGGCCGCATGTGCGCCATGGGCCTCGACGTCATCCTCGGGATCTTCCGCCGTCCGGTGCAGGTCCGCGAGTTCGTCCAGCAGTTCTGGTTCATCGCCAGCGTTTCGATCATGCCCGCGATCCTGGTCTCGATCCCGTTCGGCGCGGTCATCTCCTTGCAGCTCGGCTCGCTCACCAGCCAGATCGGCGCGCAGCAGTTCAACGGCGCCGCCAGTGTGCTGGCCGTCGTGCAGCAGGCGAGCCCGATCGTGACGACGCTGATCATCTCCGGCGCGGGTGGCTCGGCGATCTGCGCCGACCTCGGTGCCCGCTCGATCCGCGAGGAGATCGACGCGATGGAGGTGCTCGGCGTCTCGCCGATCCACCGCCTCATCGTGCCGAGAGTGCTGGCCGCCATCGGGGTTTCGGTACTGCTGAACGGTTTGGTCAGTGTCGTCGGCGTGCTCGGCGGCTACTTCTTCAACGTCATCGTGCAGGGCGGGACGCCGGGTGCGTACCTGGCGAGCTTCAACGCGCTCGCCCAGCTGCCCGACCTCGTGGTCAGCTCGATCAAGGCGTTCATCTTCGGTTTCCTCGCCGGCGTCGTCGCCTCCTACCGGGGGCTGAACCCCAAGGGCGGCCCCAAAGGCGTCGGTGACGTCGTCAACCAGTCGGTGGTGATCACGTTCCTGCTCCTGTTCTTCGTCAACACCATTCTGACCGCGCTGTACCTGCAACTCGTCCCGGCGAAGGGAACCTGATCCCGTGACCAGCGTCCCCGAGCGGGCCCGCGAAGCGTTCAAACGCCCCGGAAACAGCCTTTTCGAGCTGGGTGACCAGCTGCTGTTCTACGTCCGCGCGCTCGCGGCCATCCCGATGGCCGTCACGCGCTACTTCCGTGAAGTGGTGCGGCTACTCGCCGAAGTGACCTTCGGCAGTGGCGCCCTCGCGGTGATCGGCGGCACCGTCGGCGTCATGGTCGGCCTCTGCGTGTTCACCGGGATCACGGTGGGGCTGCAGGGTTTCAGCGCACTGAATCAAATCAACATCTCCGCGATGACCGGCTTCCTCACCGCGTACTTCAACACCCGCGAGATCGCCCCGCTTTCGGCCGGGCTCGCGTTGTCCGCGACGGTCGGCGCCGGGTTCACCGCGCAGCTGGGCGCGATGCGGATCTCCGAAGAGATCGACGCGCTCGAAGTGATGGCCGTGCGCAGCATGCCGTATCTCGTCACCACGCGGATCGTGGCCGGGTTCATCGCGATCATCCCGCTCTACGTGATCGGTCTGCTGATCTCCTACCTCGGCTCGCGAGTGACCACGGTCGTCTTCTTCGGACAGTCCGGCGGTACCTACGACCACTACTTCTCGCTGTTCCTGCCGCCTGAAGACGTGCTTTGGTCGTTCGGCAAGGTACTGGTGTTCAGCGTCGGCGTCATTCTCACGCATTGCTTCTACGGCTACCGCGCGTCGGGTGGCCCGGCGGGTGTCGGGGTCGCGGTCGGCCGTGCGGTGCGGACGTCGATCGTGCTGATCAGCGTGCTGGACTTGTTCCTCAGCCTGGCGATCTGGGGCGCGACCACGACGGTGAAGGTGTCCGGATGACCACGCGGGCACGGACGCAGGCGGCCGGCGTGCTCTTCCTCGTCTTCCTGGTGCTGCTCGGCAGGCTCGCCGTCGCGATCTACGACAAGGACTTCGACCGCGCCGAACTGGTCACGCTCAAGACCGACCGCGTGGGCAACCAGCTGGCACCGCCCGCCGAAGTCAAGGTCCGAGGGGTTCCGTTCGGCGAGGTCAGGGCTGTCCGCGGCAGCGCGGACGGCGCCGAGATCGACCTCGCCATCGACCCGGCGAAGATCGATCAGCTGCCGCGCAACGTCTCGGCCCGGCTGCTGCCGAAAACGGTGTTCGGCGAGCGCTACGTCAACCTCGTCCTCCCGGACCGGCCCGTAGGCGGCTCGCTCCAAGACGGCGACGTCATCACTCAAGACCGTTCGGCCAACGCGATCGAGCTGGAACGTGTGCTCGGCGACCTGCTGCCGTTGCTCCGCGCCGTGCAGCCGCAGAAGCTCAACAGTTCGCTCGGCGCGATTTCGCTCGCCCTCGACAATCGCGGGAAATCCTTGGGGGACAGCATTGTCCAGCTCGACGACCTGCTCGGCCAGGTGAACCCGCTGATGCCGCGGTTCAAGGCCGACATCAGCGCTCTCGCCGACGTCGCGGACCTCTACACCGGCGCCGCGCCGGACATCCTCAAGGCCCTCTCGGATCTTTCGACCACGGCGAAGACCATTGTGGACACTCGTACCGACCTGGACAAGCTGTACACGAGCGTCACCACCGCGAGCGGCGATCTGAACAAGTTCCTGGTGGAGAACAAGAACAACATCATCGGCGTCACCGTCAAGAGCAGGCCGACGCTGGAGCTGCTGTCCCGGTACTCGCCGGAGTTCCCGTGCCTGTTCGACGCGGTGAACAGGCTCAAACCGGTGATGGAGAAGGCATTGGGCAAGGGGACCGGTGAACCCGGACTGCATGTGACGTTGTCCGTACACGACCCCCGGGACAAATACGTTCCGGGCCGCGACGATCCGCGTTTCGACCAGAAGGGCGGCCCCCGGTGCTACGGCGGGGGCACGACGTCCGCGGCGGTGTCGTTCGCCACCGACGGGGACCTCGGCCCGGCGAACTCGCCGGGGGAGCGAGGGCTGGTCGCCGAGATCCTGGCGCCGTCACTCGGGATGAAACCGGCCGAGGTTCCGGACTGGAGCAGTGTGCTCGCCGGCCCGGCCCTGCGCGGAACGGAGGTGACCGTCCGATGAGGAGTGTCGCGGGCCCGGCGATCAAGGGCCTGATCTTCTTCGCGATCACCGCGGTGGCCACCGGGATCCTGGCCGTCACCATCGCGAACTCCGGGGTCGGCACCACGGTCGGCTACACCGCGAGGTTCACCGACGCGACGTCTGTCAACCCCGGCGACGAGGTCCGGATGTCCGGCGTCCGGATCGGGCAGGTCGACTCGATCGGCGTGGTCGATCGCCGTCTGGCGGACGTGAAGTTCTCGATCGAGAACAAACGCCGTCTCACCGCCGGTGCCACGGTCACCATCCGGTACCGCAACCTGGTCGGGCAGCGGTACCTCTCGATCGACCCCGGCCCCGACGGCCCCGCCGTGCTGACCGAGGGAGCGCTGATCCCGCCGGAGCGGACGACTCCGGCACTGGACCTCACCGCGTTGTTCAACGGGTTCAAGCCACTGTTCCAGGCGCTGTCCCCGAACGACGTCAACCAGTTGTCGTTCGAGATCGTGCAAGTGCTGCAGGGGGAAGGGAGCACCATCGACAGCCTCCTCAAGCACACCGCGTCGCTGACGAACACGCTGGCGGGCAAGGACGACGTGATCGGCCAGGTGGTCGGGAACCTCAACACGGTGCTCGACACGCTCAACTCCCAGGGCGACCAGTTCGACAAACTCGTCGACGTCACCGCGCGACTGGTCTCCGGGCTCGCCGGGGACGCGAAACCCATCGGGCAGGCGATCGGCGGGCTCGGCGAACTCACCACCGCCACCGCGGGACTGCTTCAAGACGGCCGCGCGCCGCTGAAGGGCAGCATCACCGCCCTCGGCGACCTGTCGAAGAACCTGGCCGACAACACGCCGGTGTTCGAGCAGTTCATCGGGAACCTCCCGAAGAAGCTGGACCGCATGGGTGCGATGGTCTCGTACGGCTCGTGGTTCAACTTCTACTTGTGCTCGGTCAAATCGGACGCGGCGCCCGCCCCTGGCGGCCCGCCGGTCGGCATCCCGCTCACCCAAGGACGGTGCCGGTGAAAGCGCCAAGGATTAAACCCTTCCGCAGCCGCAATCCCATCGCGGTCGGCGCCGTCACGGTGGTGCTGATGGCCGTTGCCGGTTCGGCGGTGTTCTTCTCCGACGACCTCCCGCTGGTCGGCGGCGGGACCACCTACACGG
The DNA here is from genome assembly GCF_040682875.1 of Amycolatopsis sp. NPDC051071. Taxonomy (NCBI): domain Bacteria; kingdom Bacillati; phylum Actinomycetota; class Actinomycetes; order Pseudonocardiales; family Pseudonocardiaceae; genus Amycolatopsis; species Amycolatopsis sp. NPDC051071. Next base: position 28,646 of record NZ_JBFBBY010000048.1, read on the forward strand.
CGGAATTCACCGAAGCGGCAGGCCTCAAGACCAACGACGAGGTCCGGGTCGCCGGCGTGAAGGTCGGCGAGGTCACCGGCGTCCTGCTGGACGGCGGGCGGGTCAAGGTCCTGTTCCGTGTCAAGGACACCTGGGTCGGCAACCGCACCACCGCCGCGATCAAGATCAAGACGTTGCTGGGGCAGAAGAACCTGGTCATCGACCCGGTCGGCAACGCGGACCTCGACCCGGACCAGCCGATCCCGGTGGAACGCACGAGCTCGCCCTACGACGTCACCACCGTGTTCAACGACCTCGCGAACACCGTGGGCGCGATCGACACCGACCAGCTCGCGAAGGCGTTCGGGACGCTGTCGGAGACGCTCGGCGCGTCGGCACCCCAAGACGTGCGGACCGCCTTCGACGGCATCAGCGCGCTGTCCAAGACACTCGCCTCCCGTGACGAGGAACTGGCGAAGCTGTTCGCGAACACCAACAAGGTGTCCCAGACGCTCGGCGACCGGTCGCAGCAGATCGAGGCGTTGATCCGCGACGGCAACACGCTGCTGACCGAGCTGAACGCACGCAAGGACGCCATCGCGAAGCTGTTCAGCGGGGTGAAGAACCTTTCGGTGCAGCTCAAGGGCTTGGTGGCGGACAACCAGAAGACACTCGGGCCCGCACTCGACCAGCTGGACCGCGTCGCCACCGTGCTGCAGCGCAACCAGGACAAACTCGGCGAGAGCCTGCGGCTGGCCGGACCGTTCTACCGGCTGCTCGGCAACGCCGTCGGCAACGGCCGCTGGATCGACACCTATATCTGCGGGCTCGTCCCGGCCGGAAACACACCCGGCAGCTGTATGCCTTCGAGGAACGGGGGACGATGATGGGGCGCCATTTCACGCTGTCCGACCTCGGGACGCAGGCCCGGCGCGGGGCATGGATACGGCGGCTCGCGCTCGCCGTGGTCGCCGGACTGCTCGTGACGGCGGCCTGGCCGCTGCTGACCAAGGTGTCGGACCGCGTCCTGACCGGGTCTTTCACCGCGACTGTCGGGGTTTATCCGAACACCGAGGTGCGTGTGCTCGGGGTCCCGATCGGCTCGGTAACGAAGGTCGAACCACGTGGCACGAACGTCGAGGTGACCATGTCGGTCCGGCCGGACGTGAAACTGCCAGCCGACGTCGGCGCCGTCGTCATCACGCCTAGCCTGGTCGCCGACCGGTACGTTCAGCTCACGCCGGTGTACCTCGGCGGGCCGGAACTGGGCGCCGACGCGAAGATCCCGCGCGAACGCACGGTGACCCCGGTCGAGGTCGACGAGCTCCTCGGCAGCCTCAACCAGCTGATGACCGCGCTGGGACCGCAGGGCGCCAACAAGAACGGCGCGGTCAGCGACGTACTGACCCGGGCGGCGACCTACCTCGACGGCAACGGCGGCAAACTCGGCGAGGCGATCAAGAACCTCGGCGAGTTCGCCCGCACGGCAAGTGATTCCAAGGACGATCTGTTCAACTCCGTCGACAACATCAGCAAGTTCACCGCGATGCTCGCCTCGAACGACGGCCAGGTGAAGCAGGCGATCCAGCAGATCTCCTCGATCAGCGAGATCCTCGCCGACCAGCGCGACCAGTTCTCCGGCGCGATGACCGAACTCACCGAGGCGATCGGCGTCGTGCAAGGGTTCATCAAGGACAACCGGGGCAAGGTCAAATCCGATGTGGACAAACTGGCCGAGATCACCAAGGTGCTCAGCCAGCAGAAGGCGTCACTGGCCGAGGCACTCGACTCCGCGCCGAACGCGCTCGCCAATGTGCTCGGCGCGTACAACCAGGGCGCGGGAACACTCGACGGCCGCGGGAACATCACCGAGTTCTCGGGGGCGAAATGAACGCCCGGCTCAACTGCGCCGCCGTCCTGATCCTCACTCTAGGCGCGACTGGTTGCGGCAGCGGCGGCGTCGACGTCTACGACATCCCGCTGCCCGGCGGTGCCGCGCTGGGGGAGCATCCGGTCCACGTGACGGCGAGCTTCACGAACGTGCTGGACCTCGTGCCGCAGTCCGGGGTGAAGGTCAACGACGTCCCGGTGGGCCAGGTGCGGACGGTCGAGCTGGCCCCGGACGGACGCAGTGCCGTGGTCGGGCTGCTGCTCAACGGGGACGTGAAGCTGCCGGCCAACGCGATCGCGCGGCTGCGGCAGGCGAGCATCCTCGGGGAGAAGTTCGTCGAACTGGCCCCGCCGGACGACGCGACCCCGAGCGGGCGACTGTCCGACGGCGCGGTCATCCCGCTGGCGCGTTCATCGCTGACCCCGGAGATCGAGGAGGTCTTCGGCGCGCTTTCCCTGCTGCTCAATGGTGGAGGCGTCGCGCAGGTGCAGAACATCACCCGCGAACTCAACGACGCGCTCGGCGGCAAGGAAAGCGCGGCCCGCGGCCTGCTGTCCAATTTGGACACCTTCGTCCGCGGGCTCGACGAGCACAAGGCGGAGATCACCCGCGCCATCGAGAGCGTCAACAAGCTCGCGGCGACATTGAACGCGAACACCGAGGAGATCAAGACGACGCTGAACGGGCTCACACCCGGCATCGAGGTGCTGAACCAGCAGCGTCAGGCGCTCGTCGGGATGCTGAAATCCCTGGACGGGCTCACCACGGTCGCCGTCGACACGGTGAACCGAAGCAAAGACGATCTCGTCGCGGATCTGAAGTCGCTGGAACCGTTGCTGCGGAAGCTGGCCGATTCCGGGGACAAACTGCCGAAGGCGATGGAGATGATTTTCACCTTCCCGTTCCCCGACGCCGCGCTGGACGCCATCCGCGGTGACTACCTGAACACCTTCCTGACCTTCAAGAACAGTGGTGGCCGCTGATGCTGACCAAGCTCGTCCGCGTCCAGGTGGTGGCTTTCGTGGTCATCGCGGTCCTCGGTGTCGCGTACGTCGGTGCGACGTACGCGGGGCTGGACAAGCTGGTGCTGGATCGCGGGTACACGGTCAAGGCGCGGTTCGCCACCGGCGGCGGGATCTTCAGCAACGCGGAGGTCACCTACCGGGGTGTACCGATCGGGCGCGTCGGGGAATTGCGGCTGACCGCTTCCGGGATGGAAGTGGACCTCGACATCGATTCGGGTGGACCGCAGGTGCCTGCGGACACCGAAGCCGTCGTCGCCAACCGGTCCGCCGTCGGCGAGCAGTACGTCGATCTGCGGCCGCGTCGCGCCGAGGGGGCGACGTTGCGGGACGGTTCGGTGATCACCGAACCGGATACGAAGATCCCGCTGCCGGTGGACGTCGTCCTGTCCAGTGTGGACGCTTTCGCCAACTCGGTGCCGAAGCCCGCGCTGCGGACCGTGGTCGACGAGCTGTACAACGCGACGTCCGACGCGGGCCCGGCACTGGACCAGCTGGTGGGCCGGGGAATCGAGTTCGTCCGAGAAGCCAGCGCGCATGTCGGCCCGCTGACCAGGTTCGTCACCGACGCGCACACCGTGCTCGACACCCAAGTCGGGCAGGCGGAAGCGATCCGCTCATTCGGCGCGAACGCGAAACTGCTCGCCGAGACGCTGAAGAGCTCCGACGGCGACCTGCGCAGGCTGATCCCGGCCGTCCCGGCGGCGGCGAACGAAGTGAGCACGCTCCTGCGGGAATCCGGGCCGAGCCTCGGCATCCTGCTGGCGAACCTGCTGACCACGGCGGATGTACTGGAATCCCGGCAGGACGGCATCGAGCAACTGCTGGTCACCGCCCCGAAGGCGGTCGCGGCAGGCCACGCGATCATGGGGCCGGACGGCGCGCATGTCGGGCTGTCGCTGACGTTCTTCGATCCGCCGCCCTGCGTCACCGGCTATGGCACCGGCTACCGCGACGGACTCGACACCTCGCCGCGGCCGCTGAACACCGCCGCACGCTGTGCCCTGCCGAAGGGTGATCCGACGAACGTGCGTGGCTCACAGAACGTGCCGGGAAGGTGAAGGCGATGACCCGATTCACAGGCGCCCTCGCGGTGCTCGCCATGGCATTGGCCGCTTGGTTCGGCTACAGCTGGTGGGACGCGAGTCATGACGACGGCGTCGCGCGGGCAGCCGTCCGCGACGATGCCCTGCAAGCGGGCAGGCAGGCTGTCGCCGCATTGACCACTTTGGACTATCGGCAGGCCGAGCAGGGTTACCAGAACTGGCTGAACCTCTCCGGTGGCGCGCTGCACGACGAACTCGCGCGGGACCGGGAAGGCGGCCTCGGCCGGATCGGGCAGGCGAAAACCGTCACCACCGGCCGGGTCGTCGACGCCGCGGTGACCGAAGTGGACAGTGGCGGCGGGACGGCGGAAGTGATCGCCGCTGTCGAACTCGAGGTCCGGCCCGACGGCGGCGAAGCCGTGACCAAGCACAACCGGTTCCGCGCCGGCCTGAACCGGACGCCGGACGGGTGGCGGGTCACGTCACTCGGCCAGGTCCCGGTGACCGACAGCGGAAAGCCCTGACGGAGGACGGAATGCCCACGAAACGAGCCGTCAAACCAGCGCGGCGCACGGTGAAGGTGGCCGGGAAAATGGGCGGGAGCACGCGGACGAGTGTGCTGGAACCACCTGCTGACCTCCCTGACGTCGTTGAGCCAGTGCCAGTGCCTGTGCCTGTGCCGAAGCGCCGTTTGCCGCTGGTGTTCGGCGCGGTCGCGCTGGTGATGGCGGGCCTCGCGGGGTGGTTCGCGATCGAAGCGCGGGACGCCGCGGCGGTGCTGACGCAGAACACCGCGCTGACCGACGTCGCCACCACCGCTGAGGTGAGCGACCAGGTCGGCAAGGCACTCGGCACGGTCTTTTCCTACCGCTACGACGATCCCGCCAAGAGCGAGCAGGCAGCGAAGTCGGTACTGACCGGATCCGCGCTGGGGCAGTACGACCAGCTGTTCGCGCAGGTCCGGACCCTTGCGGCGGAACAGAAGCTTGTCGTCACCTCCACGCCGGTGGTCTCCGGGGTCAAGATGCTCGACGGCGATCGGGCGTCGCTGCTGGTGTTCCTTGACCAGACCGGGGTGCGCGGGGACGGACAGCGGAGCAGCGGTGCCGCCCAGTTGAGTGTGACCGCCGAACGTTCCGACGGGCGGTGGCGGGTCACCGCGCTCGCCGCGGCCTGACCCCAGCAGTACGTGAAGGACCCCTTCCTGTACCGGTGTCCGGGATTTCGGGTCGCTGCCGGAGTCTATGAAGGAATTGGGACGTCGAGTGTCCCAGTTCCTTCATAGACAAGCCCGAGCCCAGCCGAAAGGCCATGTTGCTGTCGCCGCGCGGCTTCGAACCAGGATGGCGTCCGAATACCCCGTCGAGTGGGTAGCCCTATCCGCTGACTTACCCCTCAATAACCCCCACTGCCACTCGCGACCCCTGCGCGCACTCTCGCGACTTTGCCGGGGCCCTGACCTAGGTACAGGAAGGGGTCCTTCACGTACTTGGATCGCCGTCAGGAGGGGGCTGACCGCAGGGCGAGGATCATTTCGAACCGCCGCTCAGGATCCCGCAGTCCGTCGGAGAACAACGCCTCCAGTTCCTGCGCCCGCGACCGTACGGTCTGCGGGTGCACCGCGAGCCGTTCCGCCACCTCGCGGACGTTCCCGCACGTCTCCAGCCACGCCAGCAGGGTGCCCGCCAGCCGCGATTGCTGCTTCCCGGTCAGCCCGGCCAGCGGCCCGAGCCGTTCCCGCACCAATTCGGCGGCGAGGAACGGTTCCTTGAGCAGCCAGAGCCGCGAAAGATGGTCGACACACCACGTCACGGGCTCGTCCGGGAGGACGCCGTCCTCGACGAGCCGCAGTGCTTCCCGCGCGGCTTGCCGGGAACGGGCCGCGAAGGCGGGCGGGACGGCGGGGCCGATCGCGGCTCGCCATCCGGCGAGGCTTTCGGCGAACTGTTCCCGTTCGCCTGCTTCGGGAGCGGGCAGCAACAGGCAGGGGGAGGCGCTCTCGAAGTCGGCCAGCCCGGCCGAAGCGGCCGCCGGGACCTCATCCGACGGCTGGTCGAGTGCGACGGCGACAAGCAGGTCCGGCAGCTGCCATCGGGCAAGGTCTGCGGCGTTCTTGACCACTTCGGGTGGTGACGGAGGCTCGGCGAGCAGTAGCTCCATCAGCCGGTGACGACGACGTTCCAGCGCGCCGGCGGCCTTCTCGCGTGCCTCCGCGTGGCCCTCGACGGATAGTGCCGAAAGCTCGTCGATGTAGGCGAAGATGGCTTCCGCGAGCAGGCACAGCGTCGCCGACGGGACGCCCGCGCGCCGCCCGGCGTCGGCCACCCGGCGCCAGGTCACCCGTGCCCCGACTCGGTACGCGGCTTGGAGGACGTCGACGTTGCGGCCCTGGTGGAACTCCTCGACGCCGAGGCTCAGAAAGACGTTCCGGCGATCCTCCGACGGCGCCTCGGGGTTCCCGATGCGGTCGAGGAACTGCAGGAACGCCATCTGGACGCCGGTTTTGAGTGACTTCCCGAACGCGCCGTCCAGTGGCCGCGCGTAGTCGGGGATGGTCCGCTGGATCTCGCGGACGACCTCCCCGGCCACGTCGGCGAGCACCGGGCGGAAGACCGTCGCCAGTTCTCTCGGCAGCAGCGCCCAGAGCTGGACAGGACGCCCGCTCGACCCACCCGGCCGAGCGGGTGTGAGGAGCGGGCCGTACGTCGCTTCGATCCCGCTTCGGGCATCCTGCGGTCGGGTCACCTCGTCACCTCGTTGTGAGTGGGAAACGCTGGTCTTCAGTCCTCGGCGAGCAAGGCCTCCGCGCGCAGGGCGATCTCCATGTCGAGCCGGTCGTCCGCGTTGTTCAGCCGGTCGCCGAAGAGATCGATGAGCTGGTGCATGCGGTACCGGACGGTCTGCGGGTGGACCTTGAGTTTCTTCGCGATCTCGGGTGCGCTGCCCCGGGACTGCAACCAGATCAGCAACGTCTCCCCGAGCCGTGTCCGCTGCTTGGGGGTGAGGTCGTTGAACGGGGCGAGGCTGCGCGCGCACAGCTCACGGACCAGGAACTCGTCGGCGAGCAGCCACAGGGTGGACAAATGGTCGCTGTACCGCGTGACCGGGTTGTCCGGCAGGACCTGACGCTGGATCAGCCGCAGGGTGCGGCGGGCCCACAACAGCGAGCGTGGCGCTTCGGTGAGCCGCACGGCCGGGCCGATCACCGCCCGCCAGCCGGGAAGCCGTTCGGCGAGGTCCTTCAGGTGTTTGTCGGGGTCGCCGGTGACCAGGCAGGGCTTGGGGCCCTCCAGATCGACCAGGACGTCGGCGTCGAGGTCGGCGCTGTCCGGGTCGAGCGGGCCGAGCCGCCGTTCCAGTGCGACGACCGTGACTTCGGCGGGCAGTGCCCACTGGGCGTTCGCGGCGTGGGACGCGATCGACTGCGGTGAGGACGGCGGATCGGAGAGGATCAGTTCGAGCAGTCTGCGCCTGCGTCTCGCTCTGGTGCCCGCGGCCCGTTCCTGAGCGGCCGTGTAGCCCTCGATGGACAGCGCCGAAATCTCGTCCACGTAGGCGAAGATCGCTTCGGCGGTGGTGCACAGGAGATCGGCGTCCGCTCCGATCGCCTGGCCGAATTCCGACACGTGCCGCCAGGCGACGCGGCCGCCGACGCGGTAGGCCGTCTGCAGGCAGTCGAGACTGCGGCCCTCGCTGAACTCGACCTTCCCGAGATTGCGGAAGACCGTGGTCCACTTGTCGAGTGGCGCCGTCCCCTGACCGATGGTGTCGAGGCAGTGCAGGATCGCCTGCCGGATACCCTGAGTGATGATCTGTCCGAACGCGCCTTCCAGTGGCTGCGCGTATTCGGGAACGGCTCGTTGTACCTCCTGCAGGATGGCTCGTGCCATGGGGTCCACCCGCGGCCGGAACCTTTCGCCCAGCTCGCGGGGCAGTGACGCCCACAGTCCATTCGCGCCGGTGCTGCGCACGGGTCGGTTCTCCACTGGGGTTCTCGGTGCCGGCGTGAAGGCGCGCGGTCGCTGGACCGGACCCGGTGGCTGGCGGTGCGGTGTGGCGGGGTGACGCACGTCGTGCCGCGAGAACCCGGTATCCAAGTCGGTCATGTTTTTTATCCTTGCTGGCAACAAAATCAGCCTCTTCAACGGTGAAGCCGATCCAGATTTTGTGGCTCACGCAACATAAAATCCGGCCGAGAGGACTGTCAACGGCTGGCGGGGCCTTGATCGGCCACCTGGATGGACTACACCCGAACGGGTGGTCCGATCCGGCGGCAGGTGACATTTACCCACGCGGGGGATGGGGCCCGGATGACAACTTTTCCGGGACGCTCCGAGGGGGCTTTTGGGGCATTTCGACCTGGTTCGCGGCCTCGCTCGCCCGGATGAGCACCTCGACGACCTCGTCCAGGCTCAGCCGGGCGGGTTCGGTCTCGTCCAGGAAGCGCTCGATCTCGCCGCCGAACCGGGCCGGGTCGGCCACATGAGGAAAGTGTTTCGCATTTTCGAACACCGTCAAGCGGCTACCTGGCAGCAGTTCGGCCGTCTTCCGGCCGTGTTCGACCGGGATGAGCGGGTCGTGCGCGCCCCAGACGAGGAGTGTGGGCACCTGCTGGGCGAGATAGAGCTTGTCGACGGCACTCGCGCGCTGGCCGCGGAGGTCGATGAGGCCGCGCGCGATGAAGAGGAACGCCCGGCGGCGGCCAGGGTCGGAGAGTGACGAAAGGTGCCTTGTCAGCTCGCGTGTCTCGGGGGCGAGTTTGCCGCCGAGACGGCGCCCGGCGGCGGCGAGGCCGCGGGCGATCGCCACGGTGGCCGGATTGACGGCGGCCGACAGTGTCGCCTTGGCCCCCGGCAGCGCCGTCGCGCGCAGCACCGAGGTCACCTGCGGGCCGAGGCCGGCGCTGCCCACGAGCACCAGCCGGGCGCACATCTCCGGGAACTGGTAGGCGAACTGCATCGCGATCCCGCCGCCGAGGGAGTGCCCGGCGATCGTCGCGTGCCGTCCCCCGGTCAGCGCGAGGACGTCGCGGACGACGCTCGCCATCGCGCCGAGGCCGTAATCCGCCCGCGGGGTGCCGGAATCGCCGTGCCCCGGCAGATCGGGGACGAGAACGCGGTGGCCGAACCCGGTCCGCTCGAAATGCTCCAGCAGCGGGCGCCAGGTCTCGCCGCTGCCCGAGATCCCGTGCAGCAGCACGAGCAGCTCACCGGAATCGTCCGGTGTGGACGGGCGGTATTCCCGTAGCCTGATTTCCTGGCCGTGCAAGGTCAGCGTGCGTGCTTCGAGGGCCATGTTCCGCCTTTCCGTTGTCGGGCGTCAAAATAACGTGAAGAACGGCCGGCCCGTCAGCGTGTCGCCGGACCCGTCCGGCAATTGCGACCGGCGTGACAAGAAAGCAGCCGCCGCCCCCGTCCCCGGTGCTAAATCCTGGTATGCCGGAACAATTGCGCATCGACATTTCCCGGCTGTCCCGGTATTCAGGAAAGCGTCGGTAAACACCTGTCACCAGGGGAGAAACGCATGGCCTGCCGGGCGGACTTCCACATCGAACAGCCCCGTGCCGGGCGTTCCCGCCGCGGCCTGCGCTGGGTGCTGCCCGTCGTGCGGCCGCCGGAGCGGCGGGTCAGGCGGGTCCTTCGTCGCGGCGGTGGGCGCGCATGAGCCGCTGGGCACGCAGCGCGAGGTGCATGCCCAGCCGGTCGTCGGCGTCCTTGAGCCGGTCGCCGAACAGTTCTTCCAGCTGCCGCAGGCGGTTTCGCACGGTCTGCGGATGCACGCCAAGCCGCTGCGCGATCTCCGGTGCCCCGCTGCGGGTTTCCAGCCACGCCAACAGGGTTTCGCTGAGCCGCTCGCGCTGTTTCCCGCTCAGCGAGGTGAACGGGTCGAGACTCCGCTTGGCCAGTTCGGCGCTGAGGAAGTCCTCGGCGAGCAACCACAGCGTGGCGAGGTGATCGCGGCACCAGACGACCTGACCGAGGGCGTCCTCGCTGGTCAGCAGTAACGCGCGACGCGCGGTGCGCAGTGCGGCCGGCGCGTCGGTGAGCGGTACGACGGGCGAGATCGCCGCGCGCCAGCCGTCCAGTGCGTCCTTCAGCCGGGCGAACGTCGCGTCGGGATCGGCGGTGAGCAGGTACGGCTCGGCGGCGTCGAGATCGGTCAAGACGTCGTCGTCCAGGAGGTGGGTGGGGAATTCATGGGCGCCGTGGCCGCGCTGAAGGGCGACCATGGCCGCGGTTTCCGGCAGCCGCCACCCGGCCCCGTTCGCCAGGCTCGCGATACTGCACGCGGATCCTTCCGGTGCCTGCGCGATCAGTTCGAGCAGCCTGCGACGGCGAAGCGGGATCGCGCCGGCGGCCTGTGCCTCCGCCTCCTGGTAGCCCTCGATCGTCGTGGCGCACAACTCGTCGACGTAGACGAAGACGGACTCGGCGGCGAGTGCGACGATGTCCGTCCCGACGCCGAGACCACCCGCGATGGGCCGCATCGCGCGCCAGGCCGCGCGGGCCCCGATGGTCGCGCTGTCGTGCAACGGTTCCAGGCTGCGGCCTTCGGTGAACTCGATCCGCCCGCGCAGGCGGTAGAAGCCGGTCCAGCGGTCGTGCGGCAGGTCCGGATCGCCGATGCAGTCGACGTAATGCCGCACCGCACGCTCGCAGGAGACGACCAGGACGCGGCCGAAGACGCCACGCAACGGCAGTGAGTACGCGGGAACCGACCGCTGCACCTCCTTGATCATCGCGGCCGCGGCATGACCGGTATGCGGACGCAGTTCTTCGCCGAGCGAACGCGGCAGTGTCGCCAGCATCCGGAAACTGCGGTACTCGACCACGAAGACCACCTTTGATTTCGCCGAACGGGCGGCGGGAAACATGAATCCGTTTGCATAACTGCGCCGGATCTGGCGGGGAGCGGCGCAGGGAGTGTTTCTACTCGATCGGCCGTCGGCGTGCACCACGAATGTGACGTTGAATTGACGACGGAAAGTCGCGATACTCTTCCCCGTCGCCACGGACGGGTGTTTCGGTGCGGCGCCTTTTGACACGGATGCGGCACCGGTTCTACGCTCCGTGCATTCGAGTGCGCCGGTGGCGCGCGGACGAAAGGGAATGAGTGCCCGAAATCGTCGGCCTACTTCCGAACAGGGGAGCGCGCACTTGAGCTGGCAGCCCGTGGGTTCCTTGTGGGCGCGGCTGCCGAGGGAGCTCGGTGACGCCGTCCGGCCGCGGATCCCGGCGATCGCCCGGCACTGCGTCGAGGGTGTGGTGGCCGAAATCGGCGAATGCGCCGAGGTGTTCAGCGACAGCGACGCCCGCGCGGCCGCCGTCGAGCTGACCCGGCGCGGTATCGAACGTGCCATCGACCGGGTCGGGGTCCCCGAACTGCTCCAGAACGACCTGCTGACGGATTTCCGCGCGCAGGGCCGAATCGCGTTCCATCAAGGACTCAGCCGCGAGGCAACGCAGGCGGCGTTCCGGGTGTCCAGCCGCGTGCTGTGGCGTTCGATCGCCGCGGCGGGCCGTCAGCTGCGGTTGTCCGGTGACGTCCTCTACGGCGCCGCCGAGTGCCTGTTCGGCGACGTCGTGGAGGTGACGATGGCGCTGACCGAGGGCTACAACGCGGCGCAGGCCGAGGCCACCGGGCCCGCGGAGCAGCGGGCCCGGTTGTTCCGGCTGCTGACCGGTGGCACCGGGTACACGAGGGCCGACGCCGTGGCGCTCGCCGTCGCGATCGGCTGGCGGTTTCCGGAACGGGTGACCGCGGTCGTCTTCAGCTCGGCTCCCGGTGCACCCGCGTTCCCCGCTGGATTGCTGCCCGCGGCGGTGCCCGCCGATCTGGTGTCCGACGTGCCCGGCGCGCTGGTCGCCGATCCGGAAACCGGGCTCGGCGGCCTGCGGGAACTGCCGACCGGCTGGTCCGCGACGGTCGGGGTGTCCGTTCCCGTGGCACAGGCCGCCGAGTCGTTCCGGATCGCCCGCCGCGCCTCCGCGCTGGCGCAGCGGGGGATGATCACCACGGTCGGCCCGGTGCTGTGGTGCGACGAGCACATCACCACCTTGCTGCTGCTCGCCGACGAATTCCTGCTGGACCAGCTGGCGGGTGAGGCGCTGGAGCCGTTGTCGGGGCTGGCGCCACGACAGCACGAGGAGCTGGCGGCCACCCTGCTCACCCAGGTGCAGACGCGGGGGAGCGCACCCGAGATCGCCCGGCGGCTCGCCGTGCACCCGCAGACCGTGCGGGCACGGCTGCGACGGCTCACGGAGTTGTTCGGGGGGCGGCTGGAGGATCCGGATCAGCGGCTGCGGATCGAACTCGCGCTGCGTGCGGAACGGCTGCGGCCCGCGGACGCCTGACGGGCTCCCGCCACCGGGAACACCCAGCGGCGGTAGCCCCACCAGCGGAACGCCGAACCCGCCGCGGTGCCGAGCAGCATGCCGCTGACGAAGTCGGCGATCTCCTGTGCCAGGAAGCTCACTTCGGGGACTTCCAGGTCCAGGACGTAGCGTGAGATCAGTGGCGGGCAGAGATTGATCATGACGGCGATCGCGTTGACCGCGAAGAACAACGTGGCCTCGTGCAGTCGTGGCCTGCCGCCGCGGGTGTGGAACGCCCAGCGCCGCGAGAGCAGGTACGCGAAGGCCGTCGCCACGACGGTCGCGATGGCCAGTGCGGTGACCGGTTTCGTTTGCAGGACGGTGAGTTTGAGCCCGTAGTTGGTCCCGAGGGTGAGACCGAAAGCGGCGAGCCCGACGGTGGCGAACCGGAGCAGCTCACGCCGCTTGCCCGTTCGCGCACCGCCGGATACCACCTCGTCCACAAAGGACTCAGGGGCGGTTCTGAGCATCGGAGGCTCAGCAGTTCGTCGTCGCCGGGATGCCCGCGACGCGGTCCTTGAGGAAGGCGAGCACGTCGGCGTTACCGGTGTAGACGGCCGTGATGTGGTCGGTCTCGAAGGTCTTCCAGGTCGTCTTGACCCCGGCCGCGCAATAGGTCTTGTGCAGTGCGTCGGCTTGGGCGAACTGCACGAGCTGGTCCTGGGTGGCGTGATAGAGGAACACCGGGGCCTTCGGCGGGGTGCCGCCGAGCTTGTTCTCGTTGAGCCGCTTCACCCATTCCGGCCGCACGTAACCGGGGCTGGTCGTGTAGTCGGCGATCTTCTGGTTCGCGTAGGTGGTGAGCAGTTCGAACGTACAAGCGCTCTTCCGCATTTCGGCCAGTTTCACGCGTCCGTTGTCGCTGAGGAACGAGTCCAGCTTCAGTTCGGGATAGGCGTTGTCCAGTCCGACGAGGGCGTAGGCGAAGACGCCGAACCCGGCCTTCCCGTCCAGTTGCAGGGTGACCTGGACGAGATCGGCGGGCACACCACCTGCCGCGACCCCGACGAGGTTCAGTTCCGGGGCGTAGGACGGCTGGAGTTCGCCTGCCCACGCGGCAGCCCCGCCGCCCTGGGAGTACCCGCGGAAGAGCACCTTGGCGTCGGCGGACAGCTTCGCCTCCGGCAGGCGCTGGGCCGCGCGGACCGCGTCGATCATCGCCGGGCCTTCGGAACGGCCGACCACATAAGTCGTCTTCGGGTTCTGGTGGTAGCCCTCGTAGTCGGTGAGCGCGACGGCGTATCCGGCGTCGAGCAGGTCGTCGAGACCGGACTGCTCGTAGAACGCGCCGATGTCGATCATCGCCGACGGCGTGCAGGTGAACGCCGGGCCGTGGGTACCGGCGCCGAACGAGACGATCGGCGCCGTCGACGGGGTGGCGTTCTTCGGCACGAGCACCGTCCCGGTCACCGCGTCCGGCCGCCCGAGGGCATCGGTTGACAAGTACATCACCTGCCACGCGTTGACGGAATCCTTACGCGGTCCGGCTTTCGAGACACGGGAGCGGATGATGTCACCCGGTTTGCCCGCCGGGAGCGGGGACGGCGGGGTGTAGAACGAGTCGTCGGACGCCGCCGGGGTGGCGGAGTTCGCCGGGCTCCCGCTCAGCGCGGTCAGCAACCCGGCGGTCAGGACGACCGCCAGCGCGGCGGCGAGCGGGCGGGGGAACGAGATCGGCACGGCCGGGCCTCCAGGGAGCGCGGGACGGGGTGTCAGGCGTTGCCGTAGACCTGGCGGCAGGTCTGGGATTCGGCGAACGCGAGGTTCAGTTCCGGGTTGGCGCGCAGTGGCTTGATCGGGCCTTCCGGCTCGCTCAGCCCGCTCATCGTGCTGTCCGCGTCGGCGATCACCTTCTGCAGGCTCGCCTGGTCGGAGACCTTGGCGTCCTGCATCTTCGCCAGAGTGGCGGACACCTTCGACTTGGTGTCGCCGAGGGTGCTGGTCGCCTTGTCCACAGCGGACTGTCCATCCGGGACCGGCGGCACGCCGGCGTTGCGGATCCCGCCTGCCATGTCGTCCAGCGCGGCGGTGAGGGAATTCAGGAAGCTCACCATCGCGGTCTTCGTCCCCTGCGGGTTGGCGGCGTCGAACGCGGGTGGCTGCGACAGCTTCGCCGAGCCGTTGGCGACTCCGGAACACACCTTGTCCACCCAGGCGAGCGCGGCGGGGTCGGCGTGCTGGACGGAGTCGATGGGCTCGTCGGACCCGCAGGCACTCAGCAGGACCGCCGCGGCGGTCACGGAGACGGTGGCGAACGCGATTCGCGCTGCCGTGCGGCGCATTCTTTTCATGGTTTCCCCGTCGAATTCGGCGAAAGAGGCCGGCATCCGCGGTGGTCGGCGGTGACCGGCAGGCTGAACCGCGAGGTTACTCAGGAAGGATTCCGTCAGGCAAGCGGATCGGTGCGCCGTGGAGCAGGGAAAAAGGCTATTGGCATGTGTGAGACAGTTTCGCGCATTGCGGTTGTCACCCGCGTCAGCAGTTCTTCCGTATGCCTCAAGTGGCTCTGTGCTGGGGAAACCCACGTGCCCCTACTAGGAACCACGTGGTCGCACCGTGCAAGGGTGACAATTTACCGAGTGTGAGTCAACTTTTCCGGAGAAGGCCTTGAAAGCGGTGCGGGCGCGTCGTTAGTTTACTGATCGGTTGCGATCCGTCAGACATCGTCGCTACCCGGAGAATTCTCTCGGGCCGATATTCAGTGCTCTGGGGAATTGTACGCCGTTTCGTATCATCGTTGATACCACGGAAGGACGATCGTGAGTCACCGTAGAGGAACAAAGAAGGCGGTCGCCGCCGCCGCTGCCGGTGCTGTTGGCCTTGCCACCGCAGTACTCGTGGTCGGGGCACAGTCCAGTGTCGCCGAGCCGATCTCGCTGCCGCTCAACTACCACTGCAACCTCCCGCTGGTGGGTTCCCAGTCGCTGAAGGTGGTGATCAACACCGATCTCCCGCTGTCGGTCAAGACCGGGCAGCCGACCGGCACGTTCGACATCAAGGCCGTTTCCACGATCAACGCGGATACGGTCAGCGGGCTGAACCTGATCGGTGCGACGACGCTGGAAGGCCAGGCCATCGCGGCGGCGACCGTGGCGGCACCGGGGCTCAACCTCCCGGTCAAGGTCCCCAACGACATCGCCAAGTCGAATATCCCCACCTCGGGTGAGATGACGGTCAACGCGGCGGGCAAGACCCCGTCGCTGACCTTCAACCAGCCCGGCGAGGCGAAGATCAGCGTGGGTGACCTGCAGCTGAAGGTCACCCCGCGCAAGGCCGACGGTTCGGTCACCGGCATCACGCCGGACGGCACGATCGACGCGCCGTGCACGCAGGATCCGGGCCAGAGCAACACCCTGGCCACGATCAAGATCGGGGACGGCGGCGGCACCACCACGCCGACCACCACCCCGACCACGCCCACCACCACCCCCACGACGCCGACCACACCGACGACGCCGCCCACCACCACGACCCCCGGCGGTGGCGGACTGAAGTACGCGTTCGGCATCAAGGGTCAGACCGCGTTGAAGGCGCTCGGCAGCACCGCGCCGATCAACGGTTCCTTCGACGCGGACGTGGACCTCGCTTCGAAGACGTTCACCGGTGACCTGAAGCTCGACCCGTCGCGGACCGAATTCAAGCTGTTCGGTTTCGTACAGGGTGCTTCGGACATCAAGGTCGAGCAGGTCGGCAAGCAGACCGGTGAACTCGTCGGCACCGGTTTCAAGGCGCACATCAAGTTCAACGTGTTCCTGCCGAGCGTGCAGGTCTTCGGGATCCCCCTCAGCAGCGACCCGAAGTGCGGCACGGTCAGCCCGTCCACCAGCGAGATGACCACCGGACCGGACTTCGACCTGCTCAAGGGCGGGAAGCTGTCGGGCGCCTATTCGCTGTCGGGGCTGCAGAACTGCGGTTCCTTCAACGACATGATCAGCCTGTTCACCAAGAGCGACGGCAACACGCTTGATCTGAACCTCACCAAGAAGTAGCCAGGCAAGCCGGTCCCCGTCGCCCCGTGCGGCGGGGACCGGCGCCGTGCACGGGAAGGCGACCATGCCCCTCCGCATCACCGTCCGGACGCTGCTCGCGACGGGCCTCATCGTCCTGCTCACCGCGACCTGCCTGCTGTTCGTGGCGGTCAGCGGTGCCGCGGCAGGCACACCCGTCGACAAGAAACTCTCCTACACCTGCCCGTTCCCGCTGATCGGGCTGCAGAAGCTCGACGTGAATATCAAGGCGGACTTCGACATCCCCGCCGCTCCCGGTGGCACCCTCACGACGTCCGGGCTGACCATCACCGTAAGCGTGCCCGACAAGGCGGCGCGCGGGCTGAACCTCGTCGGCGCCACCACCATCGAAGGCACCGCCGCGGCGGGCGTGACGCTGGTCAACGGCGACGCGAAGCCGTTCCCGGTGACCATTCCGCTGGCCGTGGCCAAAACCGACATCCCGCAGACGGGTGGTTTCAGCCCGGTCGCGACCGGCTCCGTTCCCGCGGTGACGCTGGCGAAGCCGGGCAAGACCACACTGACCGTCGGCGACTTCACCACCCGGCTGACGCCGAAGAAGGCCGACGGTTCGTTCACCGGCCTCGGATCCTTCACTTCGGACTGCACACTCGACCCGGGCCAGGACGCGGCCCTGCTCTCGTTCGACCTCGGCGACAAGCCGGCCGGACATCGGTACGCGGTCGCCGGGAAGACGACCGTGAAGGCGCTGAACGCCACGGCGCCGCTGGCAGGCGGGTTCGAGCTGAGCCCCACCGCGGCGACCGTTTTCACCGGCGGCCCGGTGTTCGACAAGACGCACACGGACTTCCGGCTCTTCGGGTTCCTCCCGGGCGCCGCGGATCTCGAGTTCGTCGCCGACGGGCCGCAGGGTGGCGACCTCACCGGGACGGGCTTCGTCGCCCGGCCCCGGTTCACCACCGTCCTCCCGCTCGTCACCCTCGTCGGCATGCCGGTCAGCAGCGGTCCGGGCTGCCGGACGTCGAGCCCGTCGACCGCGGAACTGCGTACCGGCGACGGCTTCACGATGGCGGGCGGGGGCACGCTCACCGGTACCTACCCGCTCGCGCCACTGACCGGGTGCGGCGCTTTCACGCCGTACCTGAGCACGTTCGTCCAAGGCGACGGCAACACGTTCGATCTCGTGCTGACGCCGCGCTGAAGTCACCTGTTTCCACCACCAAGGAACGACTGATCCAGGGGAGTGCCGTGAGATGACGATTTCCGCGCCGGTTGCCGACGAGGCCACGGCCGTCGTGACCGCGGCGCGCGCGGAACTACCCGATCTGCCGCCGGTGGACGGTCCTGCTCACCGGCGATAACGAGGGCGCCGCCCGGGTGGTCGGGGACGAGGTCGGGATCTCCGACGTCCGCGCCGGGGTCCTGCCCGCGGAGAAGGCGGCGGTCATCGAGGAACTGCGGGCCGGGGGAGACTGGTCCGTGCGGACTTGCGCGTGGTCCCGGACGCCATCCGCCTCGCGGACCGCACGCTGCGGATCATCCGGGGGAACCTGGCGTGGGCGTTCGGCTACAACGTGGCCGCGATCCCGCTGGCGGCGTTCGGGCTGCTGAACCCGCTGATCGCCGGGGCGGCGATGTCACTGTCGTCCGTGCTCGTGGTGTCCAACAGCCTCCGGCTCAGGGACTTCGGCCGGGCCGACCGACGCCCTGCGTGACACTTCCGGGTGGTTTTGTACCATCGCCCCTGACAAGGGGGCCTTCGTGAAGCCGTTGAACACCGGCGAACCCGCCGGCGTGGGGCGCTACCGGGTGTTCGCCGCGCTCGGTGAGGGCGGGATGGGCCGGGTACTGCTCGGCGTCTCCTCCGACGGCCGCCTGGTCGCGATCAAGCAGGTGCACCCGGGATTCGCGCACGATCCCGGCTTCCGCGAGCGGTTCCGGCGCGAGGTCGAGACGTCGCGCCTGGTCTCCGGCGCGTACACCGCCCCGGTCATGGACGCCGATCCGCACGCACCGACACCGTGGCTGGCGTCGGTGTTCGTGCCAGGCCCGTCGCTGTCCGAGGCTGTCGCCGCGGGCGGGCCGCTGCCTGCCGGATCGCTCCGGCACCTCGCCGCGGGGCTCGCGCTGGCGCTGGGCGACATCCACCGCGCCGGGCTGATCCACCGCGATCTGAAGCCGAGCAACGTCATCCTCGCCGGAGACGGCCCCAGGGTGATCGACTTCGGCATCGCCCGCGCCGTCGAGGGAGATTCGGAGCTCACGCACACCGGGGCCGTCCTCGGCTCGCCCGGGTTCATGTCGCCGGAGCAGGCCGAGGGCAAGCCGCTGACCTCGGCGAGCGACATGTTCTCCTTCGGCGCGCTGCTGGTGATGGCCGCGACCGGGACGAACCCGTTCACCGGAACGTCCACTCCGCACACCCTCTACAACGTCGTGCACGTCCAACCGGATCTGCGGCACCTCGCCCCGGAGCTACGGCGGATCGTCGAGCCGTGCCTTGCCAAGAATCCGGCGGACCGGCCGACCCCGGCCTGGGTACTGGAGCGGCTGGGGCCGATCCCGCCGATGACGAGCCCCTGGCCGCCGGCGGTGGCGCGGCTCATCGAGACACAGCAGACCGAGGTCCGACGCCTGCTGAGCCCGCCGAAACGATCCCGGCGCGGCCTTTACGCCGGGCTCGCCGCGGCCGCCGTCGTCCTTCTCGTCGGCGGTGTGGTCGCGGCGGTCTCCCTGACCGGGGACGACCCGCCTCCCGCCGTCGCCGCGCCAAGCACGTCGCCGCCGCCGGACGTGCCCGTCACCACCCCGGTCAACCCGGACCCGCTCGGCCCGGACAACCTGCGCAAGGTGGACCTGTGCAAGGTGCTCGAAGGGCGTGACGTGCCCGGATTCGGCAAGCTGAGCAAGAAGATCGACATCCAGTTCGACTCGTGCACGTATTCGTCGCCTTCGGGTAAGTGGCTGGAGCTGGCCGTCGTCGGCAACCTGATCGAAGGCCAAGCGGGCGGAGAGCTCGAAGGACTTCCGCTGAGTATCAAGAGCTCCGGCAACGCGTGCGACGTCGCTGTCGCCGTCACCGGCCTGCCGAACACGGTACTCAGCGCCGGCGTGAACTCGGTGTCCACAAAGGACCAGATGTGTTCGATCGTGAAGGCGGCCCTCGCCGACGCGGTCAAGCGGATCCGGGCCGGTGGCCACGACCGCGACCTTCCGGCGGGCACGCTGGCGCCACTGGACCCGTGTGCGCTGATCGGCCCGGCGACCGCCGACCGGTTGGTCGGCCCGGTGGTCGAGACGATCCGTGAGCATCTGCACCAATGCCGGTACGACGCGGTGGGAAGCCTCCGGGTCGACCTCGTGCGCGGACGCCCGCCCGTGGAGTCGAAGGACTCGTACTACGCCAAGAAGGCCACCCTGGACCTCGGCGGCACCAAGGTGTACCTGGCTCAGAACGACGACGGCGTCGCCCGCTCCACTTGCTCGCTGACCTGGCAACACCGGTCGGTCAGCGAGAAGGACGGCGAGAACGTCGAGCTGACGATGGGCACCAGCGGCTCGAAGCTGACCGCCGACGAGGCCTGCGACAAGGCGAAAGGCTTCGCCGAGGCGCTGCTGCGGAAACTCCCGAAACCCTAGGGCTGATCAGTGAAACCGTTGAATCCCGGCGAACCCCGGCAGATCGGCCCGTACCGGATCATCGCCGAGCTCGGCGAAGGCGGCATGGGCCGGGTCGTGCTGGGCCTCGCCCCGGACGGCAGGCTCGTCGCGGTCAAGCAGCTGCACGCCCAGTTCGCGCACGATCCGCGCTTCCGCGAGCGGTTCCGGCGCGAGGTCGCCACGTCGCGACTGGTCTCGGGTGCCTACACGGCGGCCGTCATGGACGCCGACGCGGAAGCGGAAACCCCGTGGCTCGCTTCGGTCTTCGTCACCGGGCCGTCACTGAAGGAAGCCGTCGACGCGGCAGGCCCGCTGCCCGCCGAGTCCGTGCGGCTACTGGCTTCGGGGCTCGCCGCGGCATTGACCGAGATCCACCGCGCCGGCCTGATCCACCGGGACCTCAAGCCCAGCAACATCATTCTCACGAGTGACGGGCCGAGGGTGATCGACTTCGGCATCGCGCGGGTGGCCGAGGACGCACCGGACCTCACCGGGACGGGTGCGATCATCGGGTCACCCGCGTTCATGTCGCCGGAACAAGCCGGAAGCGGGCAGGTCACTGGGGCGAGCGACGTATTCTCCCTCGGCGCGATCCTGGTCATGGCGGCGACCGGACGCGGCCCGTTCACCGGTCCGACCGCGCCGCAAACTCTGTATAACGTCGTGCACAGCGGCGCGGATTTCACCGACGTCCCGGAGGAGGTCCGGCGGCTCGCCGAGCCGTGCCTTGCCAAGGACCCGGCACGGAGGCCCACCCCGGCGCAGATCCTGAACCACCTCGGCCCGGTGCCGCCGGGTGCGGCTCCCTGGCCGCCCGCGGTGCACGCGAGGATCCAGCAGCAGGACCTCGAAGTGCGTTCGGTGCTGGCTTTGCCGCTTCCGGTCTGGCGGCCGCCGCCGAAGAAGATGGCGCCGCGGACCAAGAAGATCCTGTTCGGCTCGCTGGCCGCGGTCGTCCTGCTCGTGGTCGCCGGGATCGTCGCACTCGGTCTCTCCATCGCCGGCTACGCCAAACCCGAGGATCCCGGGGTGACTTCACTGGCGGTGTCCGAAGCACTCAGCCCGGAACGCCTGCGCCTCGCCGACCCGTGCAAGGTGCTGGCAGGCCGGTTCGTGCGGGAATTCGGCACGCTGAAGCCGGACACGAACCAGTTCTACCCGGCACGCTGCAAGTACACCGGCCTCAACGGTGCCGCCTTCGACCTCCAGCTGGGCGAGGGTGTGACCACCAGCGGTCTCGAACGCACGGACCGCACCGCCGAGGGACTTCCGTTGTCTCACAGCACCATCAGCGGAGGCTGCGACTCGGTGGTGCAGCTGCCGTCGGACCGCCGGCTCGGGGTGCTCATCCGGAACACCAACCGGGACGGCGACGCCTGCAAGGCCGCCGACGACGTGCTCACCGCCGCCCTCACGCGCCTGCGCACCCACGAGGCCGACCGCGCCGGCGACCCGGCGAGCATCCTCCCACTCGATCCGTGCGCCGTCCCGGATCCCGCCGTGGTCACCAAGAACGTGCCCAACGCGCAGGCCGCTCCGCGCACGCTGCGCATCTGCGAGTGGGAGGGCGGCGGGGACACGCTGACCGTCGAACTGAACCGGGGTGCTTTCGGGCAGGAAGGCACCCCGGTCGATCTGGGGAACGGCGTCACCGGCGGCCTGCGTGAAGTCGGGGGGACGAGCTGCGTCGTGACGTGGCAGCACCGCCCTCTCCCGGACCGCGAGGCCGAGCACATCGCCGTCCGCCTGTACGCCGGGGGAGCGACCGGAAGCCCTTGCGACCGGGTCAAGGACATCGCCACGTCGGTCGCTTCGCGGTTGCCGAAGCCCTGAACCAGGCGGCTTTGATCGAGAGGGGATCCCCTGTGCGCACCCGGAAACGGGTCCGCTAAGCTAGGGCCTGTACGAACAACTACACAACGCGCGTTTAGCTCAGCGGGAGAGCGCTTCCCTGACACGGAAGAGGTCACTGGTTCAATCCCAGTATCGCGCACCAGGTTCACTTCCCCGGTGAACCGGAGTTCGTACCGCGGGCGATTAGCTCAGGGGGAGAGCGCTTCGTTCACACCGAAGAGGTCACTGGTTCGATCCCAGTATCGCCCACCGCAAGCCCCATCTTCGAAGGTGGGGCTTTTCGCGTTGCGCGGGTCGCGGGCCCGGTAGGGGCTGAACGCGGTCGACGCCGGGCGTGTGTGGCTCTCGGCATATCCTGTGTCCTGAAGGCCCCCTTTGAGACGATCAACGTCTCAAAGGGGGCCTTCAGGAC
>NZ_JBFBBY010000049.1:0-48544 GCF_040682875.1 Amycolatopsis sp. NPDC051071
AAATCTGGTCGCGAACCCCATCGACCAGATTTGTCAGACACGCCCTAGCGCCCAGGTCACAGAGACCTTCCGCACGCCGTTCCGGCCGGGCACACTGGCCGAAACGGACCAAAGGAGTGGGCCAGGTGCAGCTGGAGGCGGCGTTGCCGGTCGGCGCGGATCCGCGGCGGCACGCACGCATCCTCGCCAGGGTGCACGAAGCCGCCCTCGCCGGGCGCGCGCTCCCGAGTCACCCGCGTGCGGTCATCGGCGCGTCGTGGCAGCGGATGCGCCGCCTCGGTCTCGACCCGGACCGCGGCGCCCCGGTACCCATGCTCGCCCCCGGACAACTTGAGGCCCGTCGCAGGGACAGCGGCCTTGCCGCCGTCCTGCCCGCACTGCGCGGCGGCCTGATCACCCTCGCCGAGCAGGCCGCGCACATCATGGCCGTCGTCGACGCCGACGGCCGCGTCCTCTGGCGCGACGGAAGCACCGCCGTCCGCCGCCGCGCCGACGGGCTCGGGTTCGTCGAGGGTGTCGACTGGCACGAGAACGCCGCCGGTACCAACGCCATCGGGACCGCGCTGGTCACCAGGCATCCGGTCCAGGTCTACTCCGCCGAGCATTACGTCCGTAACCAGCACGACTGGACCTGTGCCGCCGCCCCGCTGCACGACCCGAGGGACGGCAGGCTGCTCGGCGTCGTCGACCTCTCCGGCCCGGCATCGACTGTCCATCCGACGACACTGGCTCTGGTCGACGCGGTCGCCAAACTCGCCGAAGCGCAGCTGCGGACCACGCATCTCTCCGAACTCGACCGGCTGCGCGGGCTGGCATCGCCCCTGCTCGCCAAGGTGAAGGGCCGCGCGGTGATCGCCGACCCGCACGGCTGGATCGCGGCGTCGGCAGGTCTCGTCCCGGTCGGCCGCATCGCGCTGCCGAACGACGCGACCGCCGGCCGGACCTGGCTGCCCACCTACGGGAACTGTCTGCTGGAGCCCGTGCCGGGTGGCTGGCTCGTCCGGCTCACCGAAACGGACGACGCGCCACCCACCCGCGTCGTCCTCGGCCTGCGGTCGCCACGGGAGAGCATGCTGACGGTCGCGGGCGCGGCGGGCACCTGGTCGCATCGGCTGAGCCCGCGGCACGCGGAGATGCTGTACGTGCTCGCACTCTACCGGGAGGGCAGGTCGGCGTCGGAGCTCTCGCTCGATCTCTTCGGCGACGCCGGGCGCACCGTCACCGTGCGGGCGGAGATGTCCAGGATGAGGCGGCATTTCGGCGGGATCCTGCTGGGCAGGCCGTACCGGTTCGCCGACGACGTCGAGGTCGTCGTCGAGCGGCCGACCGGCGGCGGCGACGTCCTCCCGCACTCCGTCGCGCCCGCCGTGCGTGCCTGAACCTCCACCCCCGGATCGACCCGGCGACGGTCCCGCTCCACCCCTCGGGCTGCCTAACGTTCGACGCATGGGAAAAATGAACGTCAAAGGCCTGGTGGGCCTGGTCGTGGTAGGTGTCGTCGTGCTGCTGGGCTTCCTGGCCTACCGGCTGATCCTGGTGGAGATGATCACGCGGCTGAGCGATCACTGAACCAACCACTGAGGGGGGACATGGGGAAACGGGAACGGCCGCTGCTGCCGGACACGATCGCGCCGAGCTGGCTGGTCGTCCAGCTCCTCGGCACGGCGGTGGTACTGGTGGTACTGCTCACCGCCAGGGAGTCCAGTGCGTGGATCTGGGCTGCCTACGGCGTCTGTGGGGCCTGCTGGTTTGGTTTCGTGGCGGCCTCCCCGCGTTTTCCCCGGGTGGCGACGGTGTTGCTCGCGATCGGGAGCGTCGCGCCGTCCATCGCGCTCGGCTGGGCGGAGGATTCCTCCGCCATCGTGCTGGCGGTGGTCACGGTCAGCCGGTTCGCCACCCTGACCGAACCGTCGGTGGCCGCCATCCTGGGGGTGGTGGGGCTCGATGCGAGCCTCGCGGCGGCCACCGGCCTGGTCGCGGGTGCTTCCGCGCCACTGGTGTTCGGCAATGTCGGGGTACTGCTCGGGCTGATGCTGCTCGGGCTGAACCGGCGGCAGTACGAAGTCCAGGCGGTGCAGGCGGCCGCGTTGCTGGAGCAGACCAAACTGGCGCAGAGCGAACACGCGCGGGCCGCCGCGCTCGACGAGCGCACCCGCATCGCCAGGGAGATCCACGACGTCCTCGCGCATTCCTTGGGAGCCTTGGGGGTTCATTTGGAACTCGCGGAGGCGCTGCTGGCCGAGAAGTCCGATGTGGACGGAGCGCTCGGCAGGATCCGGCTGTCCAGGAGACTCGCGGCCGATGGGCTTTCCGAGGCCCGCGGCGCCGTCGCGGCGTTGCGCAGTGACGTCCCACCGCTGGCCGAAGCGTTGCGGCGGCTGACGGAATCGCATCACTGCGGGGTGGCCTTCGAGGTGTCGGGAGAGCAGCGGCCGCTGCCGTCCGCCGCGGTGGTCTCGCTGGTGGGCGTCGCGCGGGAGGCGTTGACCAACGCCGGCAAGCACGCGTCCGGCCTGCCGGTGTCGCTCCTGCTGGCCTTCACCCGAACGGAGGTCTGCTTGCTGGTGCGCAACGACCTCGGCGATACCGTCCGGTCGGAGGACGCCGGTGGTTTCGGTCTCACCGGGATGAGGGAGCGGCTCGCCCTCACCGGTGGGACGCTGACCGCGGGGCCGGGAGAGGGGCAGTGGACGGTGGAAGCGGTGGTGCGGGCGTGATCCGGGTGGTCGTCGTCGATGACCAGCAGGTCATGCGCGAAGGGCTGGTCGCCCTGCTCGGACTGGTCGACGGCGTCGAGGTCGTCGGATCCGCGGGAGACGGGCGGCAGGCGCTGGATCTCCTCGCCGGTCAGGCGGCCGACGTCGTGCTGATGGATCTGCGCATGCCGGTGCTGGACGGGGTGGTCACCACCAGGCTGCTGAAACGGGATCACCCGGACGTGGCCGTCGTGATCCTGACGACCTATGCCGACGACACTTCGATCGCCGACGCCCTGCGTGCGGGGGCACGGGGCTACCTGACCAAGGACGCCGGCCGCGCGGAGATCGGCGCGGCCGTCCGCTCCGCCGCCAACGGGCACGCGCTCTTCGCCGCCGAAGTGTCCGACAGGCTGGTCGCCGCGCTCGACGCGAGAACGACGGGCCGGGCCAAGGTGGAGTTGCCGGACGGCCTCACCACGCGGGAAGCCGAAGTGCTCGGCCTCATTTCGCGGGGGCTGTCGAATCCGGAAATCGCCGCCGAACTGTTCATCGGCGAGTCCACCGTGAAAAGCCACATCAACCACGCCTTCGCCAAGATCAGTGTGCGCAATCGTGCGGAAGCTGTGCGCTACGCCCTCGAAAAGGGGCTCTGACCCACGCGGCAGATCACGTGCCGATGACACACGCCGGTGTCACTGGCTGCGCTGATCCCGACTCGGATACCTTCTTGCGGGTAGAGCCAATGGGGAGGATCGGCGATGACGACCACTGTGACCCGGCAAGGGCCGCCAGGGGGCCCCGCCGCACCCGTGCCGCCCCCCGCGCCCGAGGGCCGCGGCGGGATCGCGGGGCTGCTCGAATTGCCGGGGAACGGGGTCCGCGCGATCGTCCGGTCCGCGGCGACCACCCCGGGCAGACTGTCGGTGATCGCGATCGGGCTCGTCCTGCTGTCGCTGGTCGCCGGCCTGTTCGGCACGCTGGCCGCGCAGGACAAGAAGGACACGATCAACGGCCTGATCGATCACCGCGAACCCCTCGCCGCCGCCGCGCAGCAGGTCTACCGAGCGCTTTCGGACGCCGACGCGACCGCGGCCAGTTCGTTCCTGTCGATCGGCGCCGAGCCGCTCCCGATGCGCGAGCGGTACGAGCGTGACGTCGCGGAAGCAGGTGCGGCGCTGGCGAAGGCGGCGTCGGACTCTTCCGGCGTCGACGAGGCGGCCGAGCAGATCAACATCCTCGGCCGGGAGATCCCTGTCTACACGGGACTGATCGAGACCGCGCGGACCTACAACCGTCAGGGTTATCCCGTCGGTGCCTCGTATCTGCGCGAGGCGTCGGAGCTGATGCGGGCGAAAATCCTTCCCGCGGCACAGGATCTCTACCGCATCGACACCGACCGGCTCGCCGCCGAACAGGACGACGCGACCGGTTTCCCTTGGCTGGCAACGGCTTTGCTGCTCGCGCTGCTCGCAGCGCTGATCGTCACGCAAGTGCATTTGACGAAGAAGACCAACCGGCTGCTCAACGTCGGGCTCGTCGTCGCGTCCGTGTCGGTCGTGGTGGCCCTGCTGTGGGGCGCGGTCTCGCTGGTCGTGCAGGGCAGCCTCGTCGGCAGCGGCGAGGAAGACGGCTCGCACCAGGTGGACGTCCTCGTGCGCGCCCGGATCGCGGCACTGCAGGCACGGGCCGACGAAACACTGACGCTCGTCGCTCGCGGCGACGGCGCGGCCTACGAGAAGGACTTCGGCGACCTCGCCGCGCAACTCGGCGGGACCGACGGCCAAGGCGGCCTGCTGGGTGAGGCTCGCGGCCTCGCGGCGGGTGGCGCGGCCGCGGGCAAGGTGGACGCGGCGATCCAGGCGGCGTCGGAATGGTTCAAGGCACACGGTGAAGTGCGGCGCCAGGACGACGACGGCAGCTATCAGGACGCCGTCGACACCGCGATCCGCGACGACAAGAAGAACGGTGCGGCCGGGGCGTTCCTGCGGCTCGACGAGAACCTGGTGGCCGCGATCAACGTGGGACGGCAGGAATTCCTCGACGACACCCGCGGCGCCGAACGCGCGCTGACCCTGCTCGCGCCGGGGATCGCGGTGCTGGCGCTGATCGCGGCGGCGGGTGCCGCGTTGGGAATCCGTGAACGGCTGAGGGAGTACCGGTGATGCGGAACGGTCTGCGAGCGGCCGTGCTCGGCGCCGTCTTGGTGCTGGCGACGGCCTGTGGTGGGGCGGGGGCGCCGGTCGACCCGGCGCCGGTGGGCAAGGTGGCCCCACCGCAGCCCGCGAACGTCGGCGGTGCCGACTCGGCGGCCGGCGGCGGAACGGCCGACACGAGCTGCAACCCGTTGGCCAGCCTGCGGCCGACCAACGGCGTGTCGATCGCCAGTGGCTCGACGATGGCGAAGATCAAGGAAAAGGGCAAACTGATCGCCGGCGTCGACCAGACGACGTTCCTGTTCGGTTTCCGGAATCCGACGTCGGGCCAGCTCGAAGGCTTCGACATCGACATGGTCAACCAGATCGCGAAGGCGTTGTTCGGCAGTGCCGAAGGCCGCGTGCAGTTCCGGGCGATCCCGTCGAAGCTGCGGGAAGACGTGCTCGAACAAAAGCAGGTCGACATCGTGGTGCGGACCTACAGCATCACCTGCGGCCGTCTCAAGAAGGTCGCCTTCTCCACGGCGTATTATCAGGCGGGGCAACGGATCCTGGTCGACGCGGGTTCGAAGATCGCCCAGCTTTCGGACCTCGGCGGCAAACGCGTATGCGCGACCAAGACGTCGACGTCGTTGACGAAGATCGCGTCGGATCCCTCGAAGCCGGTGCCGGTTTCGGTGGACAACTGGTCCGACTGCCTGGTGATGCTGCAACAGAAACAGGTCGAGGCCGTTTCGACCGACGACGTCATCCTCGCCGGGATGCTCGCGCAGGACCCGACGTTGAAAATCGTCGGGGACCGGTTCACCGAGGAGAATTACGGCATCGGTGTCCCGAAGGACCAGGACGACATGGTGCGTTTCGTGAACGCCGTGCTGGAGAACGTGCGCGGCGGCGCGTGGCAGGAGAGCTACGCGAAGTGGATCGGGAACAAGCTGGACGGCGGGACACCGCCGTCACCCCAGTACAAATAGGGAACGGGCCGTTCAGGAAGTTCTGAACGGCCCGTTCTCGGTCAGGGGCCCTTCTCGCCGATCACCGGCGGCACGGGCTTCATGTCGCCGTCGTAACCGCCGAACAAGACGTCGGCGTCCTCTTCCTGCAGGTAGTTCGGGGCCTTCTTTTCCTTGTCCTCTTCCTTCTGCCCCTTGCCGCCGGGAGCGCCGCCGCCCATCCCGCCGGAGCCGCCGCTCTTGCCCGCGGCGGCCGCGCCACCCCGGGTGATGCGCTCCTCGGGCAGCTTGCCCGATCCGGACCCGCCACCCTTGCCCGCGAGCCGCTCGGCCTCACCGGCCGAAACCTTGCCGCCCGCGAGCCGCTCGGCGACGTTGCCCGACCCGCCGTTGCGGCCGAACCCGCCGCCACCGCCACCGGTGAGCCTGCTCGCCGCACTGCCACCCGGCCCGCTCGGCGTCCGGCCGGGCTTGCCGCGGTACTGCTCGCTGCCGAGCCGCCCGAGCCCGGTGGGCCCAGGCCCGTTCAACGCGGCGAGCCCCGGATTCGGTCCGCCCCTGAACGACCCCGCCGGCCCGTTGAACTGGCCGCCGCCCGGCCCCGGAGCGCCGGTATGCCCGCCGCCGGTGGTGATCCCCGGCCCCGGCCCTGGCGCGGGCCCGCCAGGATTGCCCGGCCCAGGCATCCCCGGCCCGGACCCGGGACCAGTACCCGGCCCGGACCCCGGTCCGCCACTGAACCCCTTGACCTCCCCGCCGGTGAACCCGGACGCCGTCGTCGAATCGCCCATTTCCGGCGGCGGGGCGAAGGTCGGCTGCTGGGAATTGACGTCGAAGAGTGACTGGTCGTAAGTGTGCATCACCTGCGCGGCCTGCTGATGCGCCTGAAACGACTGCTCCTGCTTGGCCGAGATGTTGCCGACCGTGTCCACCGCCCCCGCGAAATTCCCCGAGGCGAACTGCCGCATGGCGTTCTGGTACTCGGCGTTGCGGTCGAAGGGGACCTCTTCGGGCATGGAGTTCTTGGCCGTCGTCGCCGCGGCCGCCGTCTGGGAGAAGCGATTGGAGGCCAGATACGCGCCGTCGCCCGCGGTGTCGGCCCATTTGCTGATGTTGGAGAAGAAACTGGTGACCGCCCCTGCGCCATCTCCCTGCCAGTGCTCGCCCTCTTTGCTTATCGCGGCGCGTACGGTGTTGCTGAAGGTGTTCAGGGAGTTGCCCTGGTTGTTCCAGAGCTCACCCTTGGCGTCGATGTCCTGTGCGTCGAGGTCCTGCGTGACCATGTTCTTCAGATCGCCGTGAGGGACGGCTTCATAGCGCTGATCGGACGGATTGAGGCCGGTGCGGAACTGCTGACCCTGGGTGAGGGCGGCGGCCTGTTCGCCGGAATACTGGCCCGCCTTCGCCTCTGCCGTCAGCTTCGCGGTAAGGGAGTTCCCGCCGGGGCCGGCGTTGGTCTCGTTGTATGTGTCGGAGTAGCGCTTGCCTTCGTAGTCGCGGTTCGCTTTACCCGAAGCCGAGAAAGTGCTGTTGAAGTCGTCTTGTCCGACGTTGACCATGGTCCCTCCCCGTTCCGAGGTCAGTTTCCTCTTGGCAGTTTCGGCTCAGCGGCAGTTGCGATTTCCCTGGACAGGGCACACGCGTCTTCGTTGCTCCCTGTCTGTTCCAGGGTCGTCGACGCTGTCATTCGCGCGCCGGGGCCGACGGCCACAGCGACCGTGCAGGCAGCTGTTCCCGCGTCACCCGGTATTTCGACCGCTTCCCGCCCGTTCACCTTGGCTGGAACCTTGGTGCCCTGACCGGCGGACAGCTTGTCGATGCCCGCTCCGGAAACGAGGTAGATGCTCGTTGAGGCGTAACCACGTTTCGCCGTCCCGCATCCGTTGTCGCTTTCGTACGTCTCCACCTTGGGAGGGTCGAACCCCTTGGCGGATGTCGTCGGTTCAAGCAAGTCGCAGGCTTTCAGATCGCCGAAGACGTTCGCGGGGTCAGAACCGGCCGAAGCCGTCGTCGATGGGCCGGGCGATTTTGGTGCGGGAGTGGCTATTCCCGGTTTTTCGGACGAACAAGCGGTTGCGGCGATCAGCGTGGCGGCCACTACCGGCATGGCCAGGTGACGGAGGTTGAATTTCATTGGAGTTGGTCAGCCCTGTTTCAAGTTCTTGAAGTTGTCCGCGCCATCCGTGTCCTGCTGGATGTACTTGGTCTTCGCGAGGTCGATGGCTTCTTTGGCTCGTAGGACGACATCTCTCAACATGTCCAGTTGTTTCTTCGCGGACAGGTCGTCACCGTCCGCGACAAGGACCGCGTGGTCCCCGATCTGCTGGGCGTACGGACCGGTGCCCAGCTTCGGCTTTTCCGCGAGGCGTTGGAACCAGCGTTTGTTGCTGTTCCAGTCGAAGACGTAGTCGTCGATCGCTCGCTTCAGGGCCTCTCCGGCCTCTTCGCTGACCTTGAATTCGCCATTCTTCGCGGCCTTCACCATCGCGTCGGCTTGCGAAGAGAAAGCGCCCAAGATCTCCGAGAAGTTTCCCGGCGGCCCGCCGGTGCCGTCTCCCATGGTCTCACCCCTGTGCCAAAGTGCCGGTTACTCGTCGCGTTCGTCAGGTCACGATATCAGCGGAAAGGGCGTCGGCGGCCCGGTTCCGGTGAGGATCACGCACTGCCGACGCGGGCGGCTTCGACCAGGTCGTGGATCCATCGTGCCAGGTGGGAGCCGTTCGTGGGGGTGAAGGTGCGGCGGATTTCGCCGTCGGGGAAGTGGTCGGTGGCCAGCATGAAGCGGCCTTGGACGCTGTCGAACCACTGGATGCTCTTCTGCTGCGGTTTGCCTCGGTCGTCGCGCAGGGTGATGCCGATCGTGCCGAGCCGTGCCAGCGGGTGTTCGAAGAACCGGCCTGCCGCGCCGAGGCGCAGGTTGCCGGGGTCCTCGTTGAACGGGTCGTCCGGCCGTTTGGCGGGTGGAAGGGTGCTGGACGTCATCACCCGTCCGGGGAACGGCTGCAGTGACGGAAGGTTGTCGAGGAGGGCGGTGACCACCTGTTCGGGGTAGACCGCCTCGAAGAGGATGTCGAAGCCGCGCTGCTGGCTCACGACACCCGAACGGCGGTCCCAGACGCCTCGATACAGGTATTCGGCGTTCTGTTCGACTTCGTGTGCTTCCAAGGTGACGACGAAATCCGCGGTGGCCCAGAGCCGGAGTGTCTCCTCGTAGTCCCGCAGGAGTTCACGTCCGCGTGCGAAGCCGTGGTCGGCGAGTCCGGTCCAGATCTCCTCGCGGTGCCGCTCGCGTTCGGTGATCGTGGTTCCGGCGGTCGGGATTTCGAAGGGCAGCACGAATCTGCCGAGCCCGAGTTCCTCGAGTACGACGTCGAGCTGGGCCATCGACATCGAAAATGACGCAGGCACCGAAGACCTCCCCCTCATCACCTGCTGAATCGGTTCTCTTCCGCACCGTAGCGGGTCCGGCCCGGCGCGGGCACGACGTGCCTGCTCATCACTAGTGTCCTGCGCCGCCCTCAACGGAAGAGCCGCACTCCCAGGCCTAGACTCGGAGGGGACGTCGTCGCGGGGATTTCGGGAGGTACCAGTGTCGGAGGAGCCGCGCCGTCCTCGGCACGCAGCACCGGATGACACCACGCCGGACCACGAGGCGGAGTCCGCCTCGTGGACGCCACCGGCGCCGGTTCGCTGGGAAACGCCGGAACCGTCCATTTCCGGCAGGCTCGACCTCGGCGAACCACCACGGGCGAAGCCGGAGGACAACGCCGAGCGCACCGTTTATCACGCGCCCGTGCAGCGTCCCCCGACGCCGCCGCGCGGTCAGCAGCGGCCGATCCCCGGCGCTGAGGACCCGACGCGCCCGCCGGGAGACATGGCCCCGGTGAGCCCGCGGACCCAGGTCGTCCGCCCCGAGTGGCAGGCCCCGGCCGACGCGCCGCAGCCGACCAGCGTGCTTTCCTCGCCCACCCCCGAGACGCAGAGCATCATGCCGCCCGCGCCCCGCGTCGACCACGGTCACGGGCCGCTGCCGGACCCGGGCACCGAAAGCGTCCTCCCCGAGCGTGCCGGCGAAAGCCGGGGAACCGGCAGCGGCACGGGCACCGGCACCGGATCGGGCAGCCGGGGTACCGGCACCGGAACGGGATCGTTCCCCGGCACCGCGCGCCGGACGTCGTCGCGCACCTCGCGCCGCGGCCGCCTCGGCGCCGGACTCGTCGACGTCCCCCAGGTGCCGTACCGCGACCCGGCGTCCGCGGTCCTCGACAACCCGATGGTGTCGGAGGACAAGCGTTTCTGCGGCAACTGCGGTGCCAAGGTCGGCCGTGGCAAGGACGGCGAACCCGGCTCGCCGGAAGGCAAATGCGAGAAGTGCGGGAATCCGTTCTCCTTCGTCCCGAAGCTGCGGCCGAACGAGATCGTCGGCGGCCAGTACGAGGTGCTCGGCGCGCTCGCGTACGGCGGGCTCGGCTGGATCTACCTGGCGCAGGACCACAACGTCAGCGACCGCTGGGTCGTCCTCAAGGGCTTGATCGACACCGGTGACGCCACCGCGATGGCGGCCGCCGCCAACGAGCAGCGGTTCCTCGCCGAGGTCGAGCATCCGAACATCGTCAAGATCCACAACTTCGTCCAGCATCCGGACGGCGAGTCCGGCACCTCCGTCGGCTACATCGTCATGGAGTACGTCGGCGGCCAATCTCTGCGACAGCTCGCGCTCGCGCACCACCGCGAGACGAAGCGCCCGGAGCCGCTGCCGATCGGCCAGGTGATCGCCTACGGGCTCGAAATCCTGCCCGCCATGGGCTACCTGCACAGCCAGAACCTGCTCTACTGCGACCTCAAACCCGACAACGTCATCCAGACGCATGAACAGCTCAAGCTGATCGATCTCGGCGCGGTCCGCCGCATCGACGACTACGAGAGCCCGCTGTTCTTCACCACCGGGTACAGCGCGCCGGAACTGGCGACCCACGGCGCCTCGGTGGCGTCCGACCTGTACACCGTCGGCCGCACGCTCGCCGTCCTCAGCTTCGAGTTCTCGGGCTACACCAGCAAGTACAAGGCGACCTTGCCCGGCCCGGACGTCGTCCCGCTGTTCGCGCTCTTCGGTTCGTACTACCGGTTCCTGAGGCGCGCGACGCATACCGACCCGGACCGCCGGTTCATCGCCGCCGAGGAGATGGGCGACCAGCTGACCGGCGTGCTGCGCGAGATCATGGCGCTGGGTACCGGAAAACCGCGGCCGGGCGCCTCGACCGTGTTCGGCCCGGAGACCCGCACCTTCGGCGTCGACCTGGTCGTCCCGGAGCACGGCGGGAGTGTGCCGCTGCCGGATCCGGGCGAGGTGGTCTCGGGCCTGCCGATCCCGCAGGTCGACACGGACGACCCGGCGGCGGGCATGCTGGCGTCGACCGTCGCACTCGACCCCGGTGGCGCGATCGAGGCGCTGGCGGGCGCACCCCGCGAGTCGATCGAGGTCCGGCTGCGCATCGTCCGCGCCAGGATCGAACTCGGTGAGCTGGTCGAGGCGCAGCGGCAACTGCAGGCCGCGCAGTACCTCGCCATCAAGGCCGGTTTCCCGCACGACTGGCGGATCGACTGGTACCGCGGCCTGATCGAGCTCGCCGGTGGCCGGTCCCGCGTCGCGCACGTCGCGTTCGAAGCGGTGTACGACGACCTTCCCGGCGAGATCGCGCCGAAGCTGGCCCTCGCTGTCAGCGCGGAGGGCGTCGGGGACTACTTCGGGGCCGCGCGTTACTACGAGCTGGTGTGGCGAACGGACCGGTCCTACGTCAGCGCCGCCTTCGGGCTCGCTCGCGTCTACCTCGCCCAAGGCGCCCGCGCCAGCGCGATCGAGGTGCTGGAGGCCGTCCCGGCGTCGTCCACGCACTACGTCGCCGCGCAGGTGGCCGCGATCAAGATCAAGACCAGGATCAACGGCGGCGGCAAGGATCCGGTTCCGGTTTCCGAGCGCGACCTCGTCGACGCGTCGGCGCGGCTCGAGCGCCTGCAGCTCGACGCCGAACGCCGGACGCGTCTGTCGGCGGAGGTCCTCGAAGCGGCGCACGGCTGGCTCAACTCGCAAAACCGGGCGACGCCGGGCGTGAAGGTGCTGGGCTGTGCACTGGAGGAGCGGGACCTGCGGTTCGGCCTGGAGCGCTGCTACCGGACCCTTGCCCGCTTGGCCGGGACAGTCGACCAGCGCGTCGAACTCGTCGACAAAGCGAATGCGATCCGACCCCGCACCCTCACCTGACCCCGCGTTTCGTCCTCTGGTTGCGGTAGTTCGGCCTACGAACTACCGCAACCAGAGGACGAATTGCTCAGGGGTTGATGTCCCATTCGCGTTCGCGCTTGGCCTTTTCGTGCGCGGCGGCGAGCTTCTGCAGTGCCTCGGGATCCCCGTGGGTGCTGAAGTGCTCGAACTCGACCCGCACGAACAACGCCCGCGCACGCACCGCGACAGGGCCGTCTTCGGCGTCGAGGCGCCCGTCGGCGCTCACGTAGATCTTCCGGCCGGCGACACCGTCCAGTTTCGTCGCGATGTAGAGCGTCGAGCCGACAGGGACCGGCCGCAGGAAGTCCGTCTCCAGCTTCCCGGTGACGGCGGGCCGCCGCAGCAGGTTGCCGACGGTCGCGCCGAGCGCCTCGTCGAACGCGCAGGCCAGCAGGCCGCCGTGGGCGAGGCCGGGCGCACCCTGGTGGGCGGAGGTGACGGTGAACTTCGAGTACACCGTCGTCCCTTCGCCCACCGTGGAGTGCAGGTGGAGCCCGGCCTCGATCTCGTCGCCGCATCCGAAACACTCACCGAAGTGGATGCCGAGATTGCTGCCCGGCTGCGGGGCTTTCGGGTGGACGGTCGCCGGTTCGACTTCGACCGGCGGCCACGGCTGCGAGATACGGCTCATGGACAGACGTTAACTCGCCGGTAGCTCCGAGGCGTCGCCGGGAGTGATCGGTTCCGCCTTGCGACGCCGCGCGATCCGCGAGTTCACGATGCCGCGCAGCGACACCCCGGCCGTCTCCGGCAGCAGCAGGATCGGGATGGCCGCGATCGCCGCCGCGCCCATCAGGTAGTACGCGGGCCACAGGTTGTCGCCGGTCGAGGTCACCAGGCTGCCGATGACGTACGACGCCGTGCCACCGAACGCCGCGGTGGAAACGCTGTAGCCGATGGAGAAACCGCTGTAGCGCTCCTGCGTCGGGAACATCGCCGGCAGCGTGGCCGCGAGCACGGCGAGGATCAGCACCAGCGGCACCGCGATCATCACCAGGCCGAGCATGAGCTGCCAGGCGTTCTGGTCGTCCGCGGCCGCGCCCATCAAGGAGAACGCCGGGATCGGCAACACCAGGAAGCTCGCACAACAAGTGATCAGGATGGGTTTTCGCCCGATGCGGTCGGACAGCATGCCGACCGGCACGATCAAGATCAGCATCAACCCGATGGTCGCCAGGATGATCAGCAACGGTGTGTGCCCGCTGAAGCCGACCACGTCCTTGAGATAGGTCTCGAGATACGTGATCACGATGTAGTCGGCGACGTTCAGCATCACCACGATGCCGATCAGGTGCAGGATCGACGTCCAGTGCTTCTTGAGCAGCGCGCGCAGCGGCGACTTCTCGACCTGGTTCTTCTTCTCGATCTCCTGGAACAGCGGGGTGTCCTCCAGCTTGTTCCGCAGGTAGAGACCGACGATGCCGAGCGGACCGGCGATCAGGAACGGCAGCCGCCAGCCCCAGTCACGCATGGCGTCGTCGCCGAGGACCACGGTGAAGATCGTGACGAAGCCGGCGCCCATCGCGAACCCGACGAGCGTGCCGAACTCCAGCCAGCTGCCCCAGAAACCCCGGCGCCGGGCAGGCGCGTACTCGGCGATGAACGTCGCCGCGCCGCCGTACTCACCACCCGCCGAGAAGCCTTGGATGGTCCGCAACAGGATCAGGAGGACGGCCGCGGCCGGTCCGATCGTCGCGTAGGAGGGCAGCAGCCCGATCACGAACGTCGACCCGGACATCAGGATGATCGTCAGCGCGAGCACCTTCTGGCGCCCGATCTTGTCACCGAGGGGACCGAACACGAAGCTGCCGAACGGCCGCACGATGAACGTGATCGCGAGGACCGCGAAGGTGGCCAGAGCACCTTCTGACGTGCTTGAAGCGTTGAAGAAGACTTGCCCCAGGATCGCCGGCATGAAGCCGAAAACGCCGAAGTCGTACCACTCGATGCAGTTACCCATCGCCGCTCCGGCGACGGCCTTTCTGATCTGCTCAGGCGGGGCTTCCGCTGGTTCCCCTTTTTCCTGACGCGCCGCACTCAGCGCCTCTTCGGCCATGGGTTTGACCTCCCGACCCACCCGTTTACTTACCCATCGTCGAGGGTTTGTTCCCTCGACCGTAGGGGTTCAAACGTCCGAGTTCAGCGCTTTGAATCGATCGCGCGAGCGGCGTTCCCCCGAAACGGTGACGGACCACCAGGTGAACCCGGAGTCGGGAAATTTCCGATTACTTTGGGTGAGTCCTCGGAATCCGGATGATCCGGACAGCTCAGCTGGTCGTGGCCTCGACCGGCGGCGTGCTCGGCGCGCTGGTCGCCGTGGGTGCGCGCGGCGGGGTCGTGCGGCCCGGCTCCCTGCCCTTGGTTCCCGGACGTGACTGGCTCGGCTCCGGGGTCGACACGGGGCCGGGCGGTGCTGCCTTCCGGGTGGTGGCCTCAGGCCGTGGAGTCACCTCGGAGGGGGCGGGCGGGCCGGGAACAGGGGCGGGGGAGACGGTCGACAGCCCCGGCTCCGCCGGTCGCACCGGCGCGGATCCCTCGCCGCCGCGACCGCCGACGGCGACCGCGCCGAGCACGATCACCGCGACCGTCGCCAGCGAACTACCCGCCACCGCGAGCCGCTTGCGTCGTCGCCGGATCCGGCCACCACGCTCGATGATGTCCGCCGCCCGGATACCCAGCGGGGGACCGTTCACGCCGTGCGAAAGCACGCCCTTGATGTCCTCGTCCATCTCCTCACCTCCCATCGCCGTGCGCTCCGCTCAAGGCCAATTCACTGAAATGGGGTCCGAGCCGCTTACGCAGGGTCGCCAGACCTCGCGCACCCTGACTCTTCACGTTCCCGGTGCTGCAGCCCAGCGCCGAGGCCGTCTCCTCGACGCTGAGATCTTCGAAGTAGCGTAAGACCAGTACGGCCCGCTGCCTCGGGGCGATACCGGACAGGGCGTGCCTGACCAGCATCTCCTGTTCCGTCCCGCCGGTCTCGGCGGGAAGTTCGGGTGGCTCGTCGGTGAGCTTCTCCCGTTTCCGCCAGACACGCCGGTGCTCGGAGAGGAACGTCCGCAGCACGATCTTGCGCACGTAGCCGTCGAGCGCGTCATGCCGGGAGAGCCTCGGCCAAACCAGGTACAGCTTCAGGAGCGCGGCCTGGGTGATGTCCTCGGCCTGATGCCAGTCGCCGCACAGGAGGTACGCGGTGGCCCGCAGGCCGTGCGCGCGCTCGCCGAAGTACCGGGCGAACTCGCCGTCCCACGGCGAGCCCGTCCCGGTCTTCGACGAGCGGCTCAGCGACACCTAGCTTCCGGCTCCTTCGACGATGGCCGGGAGGTTCAGGTCCCCGGTCGGCCCGGCCGGGACGGCCTTGGGCACGCGGTGCTCGCCCGGCTTCTGGGCGGAGGGGGTCTTCTGGGCAGGCGTGGCCGTCGGGCGCGGGGCAGGGGCGTTGCCGGGCTGACCCGGCGCCGGCTTCGTGGTGGTGGGCGCCGGAGCGGGCGCCTGCGTCGCGCTCGGCGAGGGGGCGCTCTGGTCGGCCGACGCCAGTGACGTGGTCGCGAAGGCGGCGCCACCCGCCAGCAGCAGCGCGCCAAGGGAAAGAACGATACGAGTACGCAAGAGAGTCTCCTCGATCCGGGCGCCGCTCATGGGCCGCGGCGCCTTCTGCCGTTAGACATGCGCCCGGCCGGCCGTGGGGTTGCATCGACTTTTCCGCGCGCTGACGCGCTCCCGGAAGACATGTCCTCCTCCGGACACGAACGGCCGGGAGACCCGCAGGTCTCCCGGCCGCCCGGATTCACGGAAGTCGTTCAGCTCGCGATAGCGGACAGCCTCATCCACTCGTCCCAGGCGTAGGTCCAGTCGCTGTAGTCGCGCGCCCGGTTGATCTTCTGGGTGCTGCCCTCGATCTCGACGGGGTCCCCGACGAGCGCGCCGTCCATGTACGCCTTGGCGTTCGCCGGTGCCAGGTTCACGCAGCCGTGCGAGATGTTCTTCTTGCCCTGCGCCCAGATCGACGGCCCGTACCCGTGGATGAACTCGCCGTTCGTGGAAAACCGCACCGCGGACGGCACGACGATGTTCTCGTAGTTGTAGCGCTCGTTGGTCATCGAGTACGTGTCGTGCTTGGACATCACCACATGCGTGCCGCTCGGGGTGACGCGGCCAGGGTCGGCGTCGAGGCCGTAGCTGGCCGGGTAGTCCGCGATCTGCTGGCCGTCACGCATGACCAGGAGACGGTGGGTCTGGGTGTTGCCCTTGACGATCTGCTCGCGGCCGATGGTGAAGCTCGCGGAGCGGTCTTCCTTGCCGTACACGCCTTCGCCGATCTTGACGCCGTAGATCTTGGCGTTGAACTTCACGGTCGTGCCGGGCTTCCAGTACGCCTTCGGCCGCCAGTGCACCGAAGTGTCGTCGTGGACCCAGGCCCAGGAGCCCTCGGTCTTCGGCGTGGTCTCGACCGAGAGCGCCTTCTCGACCGAGGCCTTGTCGGTGACCGGGTTCTGGAACGTCAAGGTGATCGGCATCGCGACGCCGTAGGTCTGCCCGTCGAACACGTTGATGTTCGCGCCCACCTGCTTGCGCGGCTTGACCGTGGTGAAGGCGCCGCCGATCTCGGCGGGTTTGCCGTCGGTGCCGGTGGCCTTGCCGGACCACGTGTAGCTCTTGCCGTAGCCGAGCTGTTCGGTGGTCGTCCAGCTCTTCTTGTCCTCGGACGGCTGCCCGGCGACCTGCTTGCCGTCCGGGTTGGTCAGCACGACCTGATCGAGTGTGCCGTCGGCGACGGTGACCTTGATCGGCTGCCCGGGCGCGACGTCCTGCGCGCCCGCCGCCGGTTCGTAGGTCAGTTTGGCGGGCGCGGCCGCCTGTCCGCCGGTCTCGCTGCTGATCGGGCCGCCGCCATCCGGGCCGCTCGCCGACACCGTCGGCTCGCTGCTGCACGCCCCCAGCGTCAGAACGGCCACCAGCCCCAGTGCCGCGATCGCCGCGCGGCGGCGGGCGGTTTCAGTGAACCTCAAAGCTTCCCCTTTGCTCCCCGTGTACACCGACCATGACGTCCGGACCACCCTTGAAGTTGACCCCACAGAGAGTGATGCGAGTCACAATCGGGTGGATCATAGTTCACGATCGGGGCATGACCGACTTCGGTCCGTGTCCGGCGTTGACCTGAGGTCGGCGCGCGGCGACAGGCTAGCGAGAGGGTCCGACAGAAAGCGGACGGGTCTACGACGTTCCGGTGACCTTGGGACTTGGGAATGCCCAGAGTCCGATCACGGGCTTCAAATATGGCCAGATCCCGGTACTCTGCCAACAGGCCGTCGTTTTGCGTGTTCGTGGCTTCACACTCGCGGAACTTCTGACGCGAGCCATGGGCCGGTGACGCGCTCTTCGCTCGACTCGTTGGAACCGCCCGGGACGGTCTGGGTGTCGCTTCGGAGGCACTCGAAGCGGATGTGCAACGAGGAGTACAGCGGTGGCGCAAGGCACTGTGAAGTGGTTCAACGCGGAGAAGGGCTTCGGCTTCATCGCGCAGGATGGCGGCGAGGGCGACGTCTTCGTTCACTACTCGGAGATCGAGGGCCGCGGTTTCCGCACCCTTGAAGAGAATCAGCGAGTGGAGTTCGAGGTCGGTCAGGGCCAGAAGGGCCCGCAGGCCCAAAAGGTCCGCGCGATCTGAGTCCGCCCTTTCGGCGTTGCTCAGACTGATCAGAAAAGCCCCCGGCGAATCCCGCCGGGGGCTTTTCTATGGTGCTGAAAACTTCTTCGGTTGTGCTGTTCCGTTCCCGATGTGACGGGGTCAGCGGGGGACGGGCTGTTCGAACGCGTCGGCGTCGAAGTGGAACTCGTCGGTGTGGGCTTCCTCGTGGCGGCGCTGCTGGGCCGAGTTGGCCTGTGATTCCCACGAGAGGCGCTCGAGGATCCATTCCTGCGCCAGGGCTTGCGGCGACAGGTTGCGTTCCTGGGCGGCGTCTTTGAGTTGTTCGCACGCGATGAGGTTCATGCGCAGCTGGAACACCTGCGCCTCACCGAATCGCTTACCGGTGCCGGTGCTTTCCGGGTCGTTGTCCGGGGCGAGGGCACGAAGGTAGCTGGTGAGCTCCGTGTCTTCGACCACCGCTTCGGCCTCCTTGGCGGAGGAGTTGCGGTGACGACCCGGGTTGACCGGCTTGAGGTTCGTGCGGGTGGAGTTGCGGCGACTCAGGGAAGGAAGGGGCACCGGACCACGGTAACGGTTCGGTCTCGGCAAACCAACCACCGTGAGCCACGACACACCATTCTTTTTCCCCGAACGGCCCAATCCACTGAAGAACGCCCACTTCCGTGATCACAAAACGCAACCACGCGAGTAATGGAGAACTATCCACAGCCATGGCCACTTGATGGACCGCTACAAGGCCGCCAACCGCCACCGACCGCATCCCGGGGGTTTGGGGGGTGGCCCCCCAAATCACGGAGCGACCCCCGCGCCAGGGGGAGGAACGCGGGGGTCGGAGGGGATCTCCACAGGCGCTGACCGGGGGTGTGTCAGCAAATCGATTGTTGCACGGTTCGGCGAGAAGGGCGAGTGGGCGCGGGCAGAATTCCGGTCGCCCGGTCAGCCGTGGTTCGCCTGTGGTTCATGTGGTGCCAGGCTCGCGTGATCGCTCTGCGTTGTGCGGAGCGTGGTGGCAGGTTCACTCTCCGGGGGGCTGTGTGTCGCGGCCGGCTCTGGTTAGCCTCGCGGCCAAGCTGTTCGTTGGCCGTTTGGAGGAACCATGGGTGGGTCTGTGGAAGTGCGACAGTTCCTCCTTCGGTACGAAGGTGCCGATGGGGGAAGTTCGACGTTGGCCGGTGGTCTGCCGGCACAGCGCACGGGTCAAGGGGACAGCCAGCGGGTGTCCGATGATCAAGTGCGGCGTGCCCGGCTCGCGGTGGCCAATGGGGCGCTGGGTGTCGATGACTGTGTCCAGTTGCTCGACATGCTGGGGCTGGCGCTGGATGAAGACGGGCAGGCGCCCGTTCAGCGCTGATCATTGTTCGCGAAGTCCGGTTGTGCGGTGTGTTGACCGCGCGACCGGGCTTTTCTTTGCGCTTGACGTGGGGGCCACCAGTTGTGTAACACTGTTATTATTCAACTGGCGAGAAGGTGGCGAACGAGATGACCGACGAGTCGACGATCGGGCCGGCGCGGGAGATCCGGGGCACGGTGCAGGTGCTGGGCGGGCGGTTCATGACCTCGCCGGAGCTCGCCGAGGTCGAGGCGGAGGTGGGACTCGCGCCGAAGACGCTGTACCTGCGAGGGCGTTCGGCGGTGCTGGGCGACCCGCCGCCGAAGGTCGTCGCGGAGCTGTTCGGGATCTTCCCGCACTGGCTCTTCGAGTTCGTCCTCCCGCCCGCGACGGCGGCCCTCGACGCGGCCTCCGCGGTCCGTGCCTACTCGCGGTCATCGGCGAAGTGGGCCCGCGTCAACCTTTCGGACGCCGAAGAGCCCGGCCGCTTGGCGGAACTGCTCTTCCGTCTGGTGGACGCCGCGGACGCGAGTGGTCTCGCGTTGTTCGCCGGATGGCAACGCGCCGCACGCCCGGAAAACGATGTCGAGCGACTGGCGTTCGCGCTCATGGTCTTCCGCGAGTTCCGCGGCGGCGTCCACTTCGCGGCCCTGCGCGCGGTGGGACTGACGGTGCCCGAGGCCGTCGTGGCGGATCCGGAGGGCGGGCGTGGGCGGCTGCTGCGGACCGCGTGGTCCGAGGAGGCCGCGGCCGAACTGGTCGCCAGGGCGGAGGCCAAGGGCGAGCTGCGGCAGCGGTGGCGGCAGGCGGAAGACCTCACCGATCGACGGGTGGCCGAGCTGCTCGCCGTCAGCCTGACGGAGGACGAGCGGGACGAGCTTCGGCGGCGTCTCGGCGCCCTCGATGCCGCTTCGGCCCTGGTATCCTGACTTGGTCGCGTTCTCGCAGGTCCCAGCCCTGTGATCGGCTAGAGGAGCCCCCGTGCGGGCGCCAAAACAGGCGTGTCCTATAGTTATCTTCGCTCCCAGGGGAACCTGAGAGCGCGGTCGGTCGGTTCGCCGAAACCGAACGGGCTCCCATCGTTCAGCGGCCTAGGACTCCGCCCTTTCAAGGCGGCAACGCGGGTTCGAATCCCGTTGGGAGTACGCAGTACAGTAGTAAACGCAGTATGCAAGGCCCTGTGGCGCAGTTGGTTAGCGCGTCGCCCTGTCACGGCGAAGGTCGCGGGTTCGAGTCCCGTCAGGGTCGCAAGATCGTTCGGCTCCAGGCCGGCGTTCCCGGCCAGGTAGCTCAGTTGGTACGAGCGTCCGCCTGAAAAGCGGAAGGTCGCCGGTTCGACCCCGGCCCTGGCCACCGCTCTTTCGCGAAACAGCCCCACCGAATCCGGTGGGGCTTTTTTGTGCGCCGAGGCCCGCGCCGATACGCAGCCGGTACACAGCAAACCAACAGTCCATTGCTAAGCAGCGGCAGCACTACCGCCGCATGAAGCGATTTCGCCCCTTCAAAGCCTGGGTGATCAACGGTGCGCTGATCGTTCTGCCGGCCGGCGCGGGGTCGGCGACGTCGTGAGCGCATAGGCCGCGAAGCAGCTTCGGGTCGCGAAGGCGAACCTCTCGGTCGCGCAGGACAGCCTGGACACCGCGGAATCCGCCCCCAGCACCGCCCAGAGCGGCCAGAGCAGTACGCAGAACACCCAGGGCACGCGGAACAGTGTCGCCTCGGGGCAGGCCAAACTGGACCAGGCCGAGCTCGACGTGCAGGACGCGCAGACGGCGCTCGACGGCACCACCCTCGTCGCCCCCGGCGCGGGACGGTCACCGCGATCAGCGGCACCGTCGGGCAGCGGTCGTCCAGCGGCTCTTCCGGGAGCACGCAGCAGTCCACGTCTTCGGCCGCCCTCGGCCGGCAGCAGCGGGTTCATCACCATCACGAACATGACCGACTCGTCGTCGACACCTCGGTCGCCGAGATCGACGTCGGCAAGGTCAAGGCGGGTTATCGATCCGTAAGGCAAAAGTGTCGTGACCAAAAGGGGCTTTCGCGACAGGCGGGAACACCGCTCCCCGGCGTCGAAGCGTGCTGTCCTGAAGGCCCCCGTTGAGACCTTCAACGTCTCAACGGGGGCCTTCAGGACACGCCACATTCGCCTTACCTCTCAATAGAAGGCGACGGGACGGTGACCGCGCAGTCGATCACTCAGGCGGCGGGCTAATCTTGACCTCGAGTCAGGTGGAGGTGTCAGGCTCGGCTCATGACACTCGCACCTGAGCAGGTCGACGAATGGACCGTCGACACCCTCGATCTCGATGCCTACCTCGGCCGGATCGGCCGGATCAGCCAGGAGCGTGCGAAGCCGTCCGCCGCCGCGCTGCGTGAGCTGGCGAAGGCGCACATCCTGGCCATCCCGTTCGAGAACGTTGACGTCGTTTTGGAGCAGCACAAGGGAATCGCGCTCGACGACGTGATCGGCAAGCTCGTCCGGCGGCACCGCGGCGGCTACTGCTACGAGCACGGCAGCCTGTTCTCCGCGGCCGCCGAGCGGCTCGGCTACCCCGTGCGCAGGCTCGTCGCGCGTGTGCAGCCGCAGAGGAACGGGCCGTACACGCATATGACGCTCGTGGTGGAAGCCGACGGCGTCCAGCACCTGGTCGACATCGGTTTCGGCGCCGGGATGCTGGTGCCGATGCCGTTGGTCGACGGCGCCGTGGTCGACCAGGCGGGCTGGCCGCACCGGCTGGTCGCCGACGGCGGCTGGTGGCGTCTGCAGAAGCTGGAGGGTGCCGGCTGGACCGACCTGCACGCCTTCACGCTCACGCCGATGCACCGGATCGATTACGAGGTCTACCACCACTACACGTCGACGCATCCGCGTTCGCCGTTCACCGGACGGCTGGTGATCATGCGACTGGAGGAAGGGCTCAGCCGCAAGCTGATCGGCGACGAGTTCATCGTCGAACGCCCGGACGGGACCAAGGAGACCACCACGATCGCGCCCGAGCGGCTGGACGCGACGCTGCGTGAGCTGGACGTCGTGCTGACCGAGGAGGAGCTCGCGAAGCTGCTGACGATCTACCCCGGCTGAGGACTCAGAGTTCGAACTCGGCGCGCTTGTCCTCGGGGACGAGGTCTTCGTACTCGCGGTGCTTCGCGATGTACGAGCGCACGTACGGGCAGTAAGGCAGGACGGACTTGCCTTGCGCCCGGACGTCGTCGAGCGCGGCGGTCACCAGCTTGCCCGCCAAGCCCTGCCCGGA
Source organism: Amycolatopsis sp. NPDC051071 (assembly GCF_040682875.1). NCBI lineage: Bacteria > Bacillati > Actinomycetota > Actinomycetes > Pseudonocardiales > Pseudonocardiaceae > Amycolatopsis > Amycolatopsis sp. NPDC051071. The sequence continues at coordinate 22,320 of NZ_JBFBBY010000049.1, forward strand.
GAAGTCGTCCGAGATCTCGGTGTGCTGGAACAGGATCGCGTCCGGCCGTGTCCGGGTTTCCAGGAATCCGGCGGGTTTCCCGTCCACGACGATGTCGTAGCGGTCTTCGCCGGATTTGATCTCGACACTCATTCAGCGGCTCCGAAAAGTTGGTCCGGGGGCGCGGGGCGGCCAAGGTGGAAGCCTTGCGCCTGGTCACAGTGCAACTCTCGCAATACACGAAGTTGCTCTTCGTCTTCGACACCCTCGGCGACGACGACCAGATCGACGGCGTGCGCCATCGCGATGATGCTCTTGACGATCGCGGCGGCGTCACGCGATTCCGCGATCCCGGTGACGAACGTACGGTCGATCTTGAGCGTGTCCAGCGGGAGCCGCTGCAACTGCGCGAGCGACGAATAGCCGGTGCCGAAATCGTCGATCGCCAGCGAGACACCGAGATCACGCAACGAAGTCAGCACTTCGGCGGCCGCGGCCTGGTCCCGCATCAGCGCGCTCTCGGTGACCTCCAGGGTCAGCGCGTGCGGTGGCAGCCCGGTGGTCTTCATCGCGTCCTGCACCATGGGCACCAGATGCGGGTCGTCCAGCTGCCTCGCCGAAAGGTTGACCTTGAGGTTCAGATCGATGCCGAGTTGCTCGCGCCGTTTGGCGATCTCGCGAGTGGTCGTGCACAGGACGTACTTGCCGATCAGGTTGATCAGGTCGCTTTCCTCGGCGAGCGGGATGAACTCGGCGGGCGAGATCGTGCCGTGCGCCGGATGTTTCCAGCGCAGCAAGGCTTCCACCGCGACCATCTCACCGGACTCGATGTCCACGACAGGCTGGTACGCCGCCCAGAGTTCGCCGTTCTGCAGTGCGTCGCGCAGGTCCTGCTCCATGCGCAGCCGCCGCTGCATCCGCTCACGCAGCTCGACGTCGAAGAACTCGTAGCGTGCGCGGCCGAGCGTTTTCGCTTGGTACATCGCGACATCCGCGTCCCGCAGCAGGTCTTCGGCGGTGCGGGTGTCGTCGTTGGCCGCGGTGACGATGCCGATGCTGGCGTCGATGTGCAGCTGCCTGCCGTTGACCGTGATCGGCTCGGTCAGTGACTCGCGCAGATGCTCGGCCAGCGCCTTGATCTCGGCCGGTTCGGTGATCTCCGCGGTGACGACGACGAATTCGTCGCCGCCGAGCCTGCCGACGAGGTCGTTCTCGCCGATTCCCCGGCGCAGCCGGTCGCCGGCGATGCGGAGCACCTTGTCCCCGACGGAATGCCCGAGGGAATCGTTGATCACCTTGAACTTGTCGAGGTCGATGAACAGCACCGTGGTCAGCTCGGCGCGGCCCGTGCCGGACAACGCCTCGGCGAGCCTGTCCAGCACCAGTGTCCGGTTCGCGAGTTCGGTGAGCGGGTCGTGTGTCGCCTCGTGGGCGAGGCGCCTGCCGATCGCGAGGCGTTCGGTGATGTCGGTGAACGAGGCGACCACCGACAGCGCCGACGGATCTTCCGGCGTCAGCAGCCGCGACGTCAGCGAGATCCAGACGTCGTCGCCATCGCCTCGCCGCAACCGCAGCACGACGCCGTTCTGCGTGATCCGGGTGCGCCTGGTCACCACCGACGGCATGCGTCCCGGCGGGAGACGGCCCTGGTCGTCGTACAGCTCCAGCGTCACACACGGGACGCCGATGAGGTCGTCGTGCTCGACGCCGATGATCCGGCACGCGGCCGGGTTGGCCGATTCGATGAGCCCGCCGGGGCCGATCACGACCACGCCTTCGTCGAGTGACGCCACCACCGTGCTGTAGTGCTGCTCGGCGCGCCGCCGGGCTGTTTCGTCGGCGCAGACCAGGACGAAACCGTCGTTCATCTCGGCGGCCGAGATGCGGATGGCCAAGGTCGAGCCGTTGCGGTGGCGATGGGTCGTCCGCAGGACTCCGCCCTTGCGCAGCACCGTTTCCGGGTCGAGCGCGGCACCGACAAGCTCACTCACCGTGCCGCCGATCGCCTCGGCGGCCGTCCAGCCGTAGACGTTCTCCGCGGCCGGGTTCCAGCTGGTCACCATGCCGGTGCCGCTGGTCGCGATGATCGCGTCACTGACATGGCTGATCAGCGCGGCCTGGTAACGCAACGTCGCTTCCGCGGCCTTCTGCGCGCTGATGTCACGCATGATGACCTGGAACGCGGGCCTGCCTTCCCAGGTCGTCCGCACCGAGATGCTCTGGACCAGGTATCTCGCGCCGTCGAGGCGGCGCATGACGGTGTCGGCGGGTTCGGTCGACGCGCCTTGCCGGTGCAGTGACGCGATCCTGTCCAGCAGCGCCGGGAGCGATTCGGCGGCCACGAAGTCCATGATCGGGCGCCCGATCAGCTCGGCGGTCGAGGACGCGCCGAGAGCCGTCAGTGCGGCCCGGTTCACGTACGTGACGACGCCGGCTTCGTGCACACAGACCGCGTCGGGGCTGAGTTCCACCAAAAGCCGGTAACGGTCGGTGAGGTCTTCGAGGGCTTGCCGATTCTCGCGGACGTCGGTCACGTCCGTCGCCATCCCGAGCAGCCCCGACGAACCGTTCTCGTCACCGATGGTGCGGGCGCGCAACCGGATCCAGCGGATCTCGCCTGCCGGGTTCCGGAACGACTGCTCGAGTTCGAACTCGCGCCATGGCGGGGAAGTGCGGGTGCCGGAGGTCAGCGGGGCGACCAGATCGGCGAGCTTCGCTTCCAGCTCCGACTCGGTGGCGCCGGCTCCACCCAGCAAGTTCTCCAGTCCCGGCAGCCAGGACAACGTCTCGGTCCCGAAGTCGTACGACCAGATGGCGGCATGGTCGCCCGCGAGGCCGAGATCGCCGACCGGCTCGTTCCCGAGCGGTGCGCTTGCCGGTGTGCCGGAATTTCCGGCTCCGGGCACGGCGAGGGCATCAGCCTCCATGATCCGTCCGAACCCCCTCTTCCGGTGCTGGCACCGTCGATTACACCACCCGCGAGGGGCGCTGTATACGCGAACCGGAGGGTGACCACCGCTGATATGCGTGAAAGCACATGGATACACGCTGTGTGACTGGCATCCGCTATCGTCTTCCATCGGGTGAATAATTTTTGGTTAACTTCACCCATTCGGCGGCGAGTTGCGGTAAAACTGATCGCTCGCTCCCGGTGCGAAAGGTTCCGACTGGTGGATGACGACGACGTTTCGGTCGCCGACCTGCTCATTCGCGAGGGCTGGGACGACCACGAGGAGTCACGGTCAAAGTCACGCTGGAGAGTTATCGCAGTAGTGATCGCCGTGGTCGTCGCGTGTGGCGCGGCCGGTGTCCTCGTCGGTTTCGATTCCGATCCCGAGCAGAACGCGCAGCCCAACCAGATCAGCGTCATCGAGATGCCGAAACGGCCTTCGGACAACGGGGGAGCCGGCGCCACGTCGGCGCAACCGTCCACGGTGCCGGGCGGGACCGGTGAGGGCACCGACGAAACCTCGTCACAGCCCAGCAAGCCGACTTCCAGCAGGCGCACCTCGAGTGCGGCCTCCTCGAAGTCCGACACCCCGGACCCCACGACGCCGACCTCGGCGAGCGAGCCGGCCGATCCGCCGAAGCCGACGGGTTCCACGGGTGCGCCGCAGCCGCCCCACCACCCGACCCCGGCGCCGCCGTCCACCACGACGCCGACCGAAGAGTGCAACCTGTGGCCGAAGTGGCTGTGGTGTTAGTTCTCCGGTTTCAAGGCGCTTTCAGCAGGTCCGGTTCCCGGTGCTTGCCGAGATGGTTGAACAGCAGGTTGAGGGTGAACGCCAGGATCGCCGCAACCGTGATCGGGCTGCCGCAGATGGTCTGCGACCACACCGGGAAGTGCTGGAAGAAGATCGAGTTCCCGAACTGGTTCGTGGAGAACGCGGGCAGCAGGCCGACGCCGAGTGACACCGCGATGATGAAGGTGTTGTGGTTCCCGGAGAACTCGACCTTCTTCAGGTTCTGCACGCCGACCACGGCGACCATCGCGAACATGACCACCGCGACCGCGCCGATCACCGGTTCCGGCACGGCCGCGATGAACGCGCCGAACTTCGGCACCAGGCCCATCAGCACGAGCAGGCCGCCCGTCATCGCGACCACCCAGCGGCTGCGGACGCCGGTCAGCTGCACGAGGCCGACGTTCTGCGCGAAAGCGGTGTCCGGGAACGAGTTCATCGCCCCGCCGAGGATGGCCGAGAGACCGTCGGTGGCGAGGCCGCGGGCGAGGTCCGAGCCGGTCGGGGGCCTGCCGGTGATCTCGCCGACGGCGACCAGATCCGCGGTGGATTCGGTGTAGGTCACCAGCATCACGACGCACATCGAGAGCACCGCCGCGATCGGGAAGGTCGGCGGGCCGAAGTGAAACGGCGAGGCGAGGCCGAACCAGTCGGCGTCGGCGATGCCCTTGAAGCTCACCAAGCCCATCGGGATCGCCACGACCAGCCCGATCAGCAACGCCAGCAGCGGGCCGATTTGGTTGGCGAACCCACGCAGGACCCTGGTGAACAGGATGAGCACCGTGATAACGCCGAACGCGAGTGCGATGTTTACGGGCTCCGCGTAATCCGGCGCGGTGGTGTCGTGGCCGGCGATCAGGCCGACGCCGGGGGCGATGAGCGAGACGCCGATGACGACGAGCAGCGTGCCCGAGACCAGTGGCGGGAAGAACCGGATCATCCGCGCGAAGGGTTTCGCGATGAGCAGGCCGAACACGCCCGAAGCGAGCATGGCGCCGTAGACGGCCTGCATGCCGTACTGGGCCGCGATCATGATCATCGGGTTCACCACGGTGAACGTCGCGCCCGCCACCACCGGCAGCCGGATGCCGAAAAGCCGTCCGATCCCGATCGCCTGTATCAGCGTCGCGATGCCCGCCACCAGCAGATCCGCGTTGACCAGCAGCGCGATTGTCGCCGTGTCCAGTTTCAGCGCGCTGCCGACGACGAGCGGGACGGCCACCGAGCCCGCATACATGATCGACATGTGCTGCAGGCCGAGAAGCGTCAGCTTCGGGAACGGCGGGCGGGCGTCGACCGGATGGACCTCGGGTGGGCTCGTGCTCATACAACCCCCTGTGACATGCGATCAAGCCAAGTCGCCAGGCATGACCGTAGCGCGTCGGCCGCCTGAGGATCACGTTTCGAAAGGGCGGTCGAAGGGGCCGAGTCTGTGTTGAATGGTGGGGAGCACAACGGAAGGAGTGCCGATGGAGACCGTCCTCGTCGTAGGGGCCGGGCAGAGCGGGTTCGGAGTGGCGACCTCGCTGCGGGACAAGGGGTTCGGCGGGCGGGTGGTGCTGATCGGCGATGAACCCGGCCTGCCGTACCAGCGGCCTCCGCTGTCGAAGGGCTACTTGGCCGGGACGGCGGGCGACGCCCAGCTGCGCCTGCGGGCCGAAGACTTCTTCGCGGAAAAGGGGATCGAGCTGATCGCGGGCCGCGTCGCGTCAGTGGATCGCGAAGGTGCGAAGGTGGTGCTCGAAGACGGGAGCGTCCACGAGTACGACCATCTCGTACTGGCGACGGGATCGAGCAACCGGACGCTGCCGGTGCCGGGGTCCACTTTGGATGGTGTGTTCACCTTGCGCACCAAGGACGACGCCGATGTGCTGCGTTCGGCCTTGGAAAACGCGGAGCACGTCGTCGTGGTCGGGGGCGGGTTCATCGGGCTCGAATTCGCCGCGCACGCCGGACGTCCGGTGACGATCGTGGAGGCGCAGGACAGGCTGATGGCGCGCGTCGCGACCCCGGAGGTCTCGGCGTATTTCGCCGCGTTGCACGAAGGATCCGGGCATACGGTCCTGCTCGGCCAAGGTGTCGCCGCACTGCATGGCGACGGCCGGGTTTCCGAGGTGGAACTGAGCGACGGCAGGCGGCTGCCCGCGGACCTCGTACTGGTCGGGGTCGGGGTGGAGCCGCGAACCGGCCTCGCTTCCGACGCCGGGCTGGCCGTGGCCAACGGCGTCGTCGTCGACGAGCACCTGCTGACCGGTGACCCGAAGATCTCGGCGGTCGGGGATTGCGCGAACTTCCCGTGCGTCCAGGCGGGTACCGCGACGCGGCTGGAGTCGGTGCAGAACGCCGTCGACCAGGCGCGGGCGGCGGCCGCGGCGATCGTCGGCGAGCCGGTGCCGTATGACAGCCTCCCGTGGTTCTGGACCGATCAGCTCGGCGCGAAACTGCAGATCGCCGGGATCCTGACCGGGGCGGAGGACACCGTGGTGACCGGCGATCGCGAAGCCGGGAAGTTCTCGGTGCTGTCGTTCCGGGACGGGGTGCTCGCCGGGGTCGAGTCGGTGAACCGGCCGCCGGACCACATCGCCGCGCGCCGCCTGTTCGCGGCGGATCCGGCACCGCGGTTCGAGGCGCTGGAGGCACACGGCTTCGATCTGAAGGCGACCTTTGCGTCAACTCGCGGTTGACGATTTGAGATCGTCAACCTAAAGTTGACGGTATGACGAATCCAGTCCGGCTCGACGACCTCATCTCCCACATCAAGCAGCAGCATCCGGAAGGAGACGTGCTCGGCCAGCTGTCCGACGCGGTCTTCCTCGGCGAGCACCTCGGCGAAGTGGCCGACCATCTGATCGGCCACTTCGTCGACCAGGCGCGCCGCTCCGGTGCGTCCTGGACCGAAATCGGCAAGAACATGGGTGTGTCCAAACAGGCCGCCCAGAAACGCTTCGTCCCCAAGGAATCCGGCGAAGGCGCCTCACTCGAAGACCTGGTGAAGGTGTTCAGCCGCTACACCGACCGCGCGCGCCACGTCGTCATCGCCTCACGGGACGAGGCCGTCACGGCGAAGAGCCCGCAGATCGAGCCCGTGCACCTGGTGCTGGGCCTGCTGGTCGAACCCGCCGCACTGGCAGCCGGGGCGATCGTGGCGCAGAACGTCACCCTCGAAGCCGTCCGCGAGGCCGCGGTGGCGCGGCTGCCGGAACCCGCCGAGGAACCGGCGGAGGCGGCGAAGATGGTGTTCGGCGCGCAGGCCAAGAAGGCGCTGGAGCTGACCATGCGGGAGTCGTTGCGGCTCGGGCACAACTACATCGGGACCGAGCACATCCTGCTGGCCCTGTTCGAACTCGGCGACGATCTGCTCACCGGGCTCGGCCTCTCGAAGGAGAAGGCCGAAGCGACAATTCTGCAGGCACTGGCGGAGATCGTCGCCGCGCGACAGCCATGACGCGACTCGCGCTCACCATGCTGGTGTTGCTGGTTGTTAGTACATGAAGGCCTCCTTCTTGCGCCTATCGCAAGGAAGGGGGCCTTCATGTACTTGTTCCTCGTCAGGCGGAGGCTTCGGGACGGCCGTCGGCCGCCCAAGCGGTGTGGAACGACCCCTCGCGGTCGACGCGGCGGTACGTGTGGGCACCGAAGTAGTCCCGCTGCCCCTGCACCAGCGCGGCGGGGAGCCGATCGGCGCGCAGGCCGTCGTAGTAGGCCAGCGCGGTCGAGAAGCCCGGGGTCGGGATGCCGAGCCGGACCGCCGTGGAGATCACCGAACGCCAGGAGTCCTGGGCGTCCTCGACGGCCTTGCGGAAGCCGCCGGACGTCAGGAGCGTCGGCAGGCCGGGCTCTTCGGCGTACGCGCCGGTGATGTCGTTCAGGAACTTCGCGCGGATGATGCAGCCGCCGCGCCAGATGGACGCGACCTTGCCGAGGTCGATGTCCCAGCCGTACTCGGCGCCGCCCGCCTGGATCTGGTTGAAGCCCTGGGCGTACGCCACCACCTTCGACGCGTACAGCGCCTGCTCGACGTCGTCCGCGAAGGTCTCCAACGCGGAACCGGTGAGCGGGGCCCGTGAAGGACCGCCCAGGCCGCGGGAGGCCTCACGCAGGTTCGACGAACCGGACAGCGACCGCGCGAAGACCGCTTCGGCGATCCCGCTGATCGGCACGCCCAGGTCCAGTCCGATTTGGACGGTCCAGCGGCCGGTGCCCTTCTGCTCCGCCTGATCCGCCACGATGTCGACGAACGGCTTGCCGGAGGCGGCGTCGGTATGCGCCAGCACCTGCGAGGTGATCTCGATCAGATACGAGTCGAGCCTGCCGGAGTTCCAGGTCCGGAAGACGTCGGCGATCTCGCCGGGGGAGTAACCACCCGCGCCGCGCAGCAGGTCGAACGATTCGGCGATCAGCTGCATGTCGGCGTACTCGATGCCGTTGTGCACCATTTTCACGAAATGCCCGGCGCCGTCGGCGCCCACATGCGTGCAGCACGGTTCGCCGTCGACCTTCGCCGAGATGTCCTCGAACAGCGGCCCGAGCGACTCGTACGACTCCTTGGACCCGCCGGGCATGATGCTCGGCCCGTGCAGTGCGCCCTCTTCACCGCCGGACACGCCGGTGCCGACGAAGTGGATGCCCTTCTCACGCAGCGCGGCCTCGCGACGCCGGGTGTCCGCGAAGTGCGCGTTACCCGCGTCGACGATCACATCGCCTTTTTCGAGGAGCGGGACGAACTCGTCGATGACGGCGTCCGTCGGCCCCCCGGCCTTGACCATGATCACGACCTGGCGCGGCCGCTCCAGCGCGTTGACGAAGTCCTGCGCCGAATACGCCGGGATGAAGTCGCCTTCGTCACCGAACTGCTCGACCAGTTCCTTCGTCCGCTGCTCGGAGCGGTTGTGCAGGGCCACCGTATGCCCGTGCCTCGCCAGGTTCCTGGCCAGGTTGCGGCCCATGACCGCCAGACCGGTGACCCCGATGCTCGCCTTCTTGCTCATCCGCACCCTTCCGCTTCGATTCCCGTGCCGAGCCTATCCCCGTTGAGGGATATGGCGCCGGGGCGAGAAGGGATCAACCGCGAGTTGTCCACAACCGGGCCGACCTGTGGACAACTACCCTCGACCGCCCCGAACCGACAGAGAGCACCGGTACGCTGGGCTTGGGGTCGCCCCCCGGGACGGGTGGGGGCTGGGGTTGGGGCGTGCGCGCGGATTTTGAGGGGCGCGCGGGTGTTGCGAAGTGCACTTATTGAAGGTTGCGAAAGTGCCCTTCGCGACATGCTTGTCCTTGGGGATCTGCAGGCGGGCTTCCGTACCGGCGCCAAGGCGGGGAGCTGGGTGGTCGTGAGTGGCGATTCGGGTTCTATTGAGGGGTAAGTCAAAGGTGGCGTGGCGGATCTGGCGGCCGCAGCGGACTCGCCAGGGTCCCGGCGGCGCTTCTGGGCTATCCACAAAGGACGCTTTTCGGGATTAGAGTGTCCGTTTTGAGCGATTTGCGCAGTTTGGGAGAGGGTCGTGAGTGATTAAGAGGGTTCTAACGCTCTTAATCACTCACGACCCCCATGAAGAACCGCTCATGGGGCATAAACCGGGCATTTTCCAGTCAAAAGGTGTCCATTATGGATAGTCAAGGCTCGGCCTGGCTCCGTCGGCCGACCCGGACCCGCGCCGCGAAGCCTCGGCTTTGAAGCTCGCGAAGCCGACCTCAAGGCAGAGACTCGGTCACGCCACCCAAGCGCACCCCTCAACAGAACCCGAATCGACCATCGACCCATCCCGTCAGGAGAAGCAGCGGATCCGGGCACCGTTGTAGGCGACCATGTCCGCCATGGCGGCCCGTAGGTCGATCGGCGCGCCCCAGTCGAGGCCGTCGAGTTCGGCGTAGGCGCGGTGCAGGTTCGCGGGCAGACGCTCCTGTTCGGACAGCGTGTCGTAGGGGCCGAGATCGGCCTCGCGAGCGGCCTGAAGTGGCGTCAGCCCGGCGGCCTTTCCGTGCGAAGCGAGCTTCTGCAGGAACTCCAGGTATCCGTCGACGACGTCGATCGCCTCGGGACCGCATATCGGACCGTGGCCCGGCACGATCGTCTCCGGTTCCAGCTCGCGGACCACGTCCAGGGCCTTCCGCCAGCCGGTCGGTGAGCCCATCAGTGCGAACGGGCTGCCCCCGTTGAAGATCAGGTCGCCGACGAAAAGCACCCGCCGCTCCGGCAGCCACACCAGCACGTCGTTGGTGGTGTGCGCGGCATGTCCTGGGTGGATCAGCTCCAGCCGGACGTCGCCGGCGTGGACGGTCAGCCGGTCGTCGAACAGCACTTCGGGCGGCCGCAGCTCGAGCTTGCCCCAGTCGCTCCCGGTGAAGGAGTTGTCGTAGGTGTTGATCCCGGTCGCGACCATCGCCTCGCGGGTCTTCCGGTGCCCGACGATCGTCGCGCCGGTCGCGAGGTAGTTGCCGTTGGTGTGGTCGCCGTGGTGGTGCGTGTTGATGACGGTCGTCACCGGTGCCCCGCCGGTCGACGTCGCCGTCTCCAGCAGTGCCCGCGTACGCCGTTCGGTGGAGCAGGTGTCGATGACCACGGTGTGCTCGCCCGCGGCGACGAAACCGCAGTTGTTGATCCACCACGAGCCGTCGGGTTGCACATACCCGAAGACGCCTTCCGTGACCTGCTGGGCGAAGGGGGATTGGTCCACTCGGTCACTATCCCGCACGAAGGTGCCCGAAATGTGACGAGATCGCTCCGCCACCAGGGTGACGCACCAGGTGACTGGTGTTTTCGGCCGTTTCCTGGAACGCTGCGCAATGTCATCATCGATCCCCGCAAGGTGAAGTACTCTGGGTGGGTTCGATTGTTCGCGCGCAGGACGGCGGGGAACCGCGGTCCTGGCTATGTGGTCCGGGAGAGCAAGGCTGATGGCCAGCACCGTCACCTCGCGCCGGAAGCAGCTCGGAAACGAGCTCCGGCATGCCCGCAACGCCGCGCGGATGACACAGCAGCAGGTCGCCGAGGTTCTCGGCTGCACCCAGGGCAAGGTCAACAAGATCGAGTCCGGTGCCGTCGGGGTCAAACTCGGGGATGTGCGCTCCATGCTGAACGCGTTCGGGATCAACGGCGACGAGGCCGACACGTTGATGAACCTTGCCCGCGCCGCGGCCGGGCAGCGCGGCCACTGGTCCGGTTACCGATCCGTGGTGCCGCACTGGTTCCGCACCTTCACCGACCTCGAACCCGCGGCCGCGGAGATCCTCACCTGGCACGGTGAGCGCATCCCCGGCCCACTGCAGTCCGAGCACTACATGCTCAAGCAGTTCACCGAGGCGGGCGCCACCGACGTCACTTCGCTGGTCCGCAACCGGCTGGACCGCAAGGCCGTTTTCGAACAGCAGCAGCCGCCGTACTACCGGTTCATCATCAGCGAAGGCGCCCTGCGCCGCGCCCCCGGCGGATCCGCCCCCGCGGTGATGCTGGACCAGGTCGAACATCTGCTGGCCTTGGACAAACATCCGCGGGTCTACGTGCACGTGCTGCCCTTCGCCGCCCGCCTCGCCGCGGTGCCCAACGACTTCACCATCATGCGTTTTCCTGATCGCACCAGGGATTTCGTCTACATCGAACATTCCGCGGGCGGGTTGTACCTCGACGACGTCAAGGACTTCAACATTTTCGTCGATTCCTGGGACCGCTTGCGTGGCGCGGCATTGGAACGCCACGAGACCAGGCAGTTCCTGAAAGAACTCGCCGAGCTGTACCGCAATCAGATGCAGTCCTGAGAAGCGAGTGCGGCCCTTGGGTAGGGTTACGCACATCACCGCCGTTCGAGAAGGACAGGGGCTGGACGTGGATCCGGAGTTCCTACCCGAGGGCGTCGATCTCGAGCGGCCCAACGCCGCCCGGATCTACGACTGGGCACTCGGGGGAACCGCGAACTGGGCGGTGGACAGGGAATTCGGCGAGCAGCTGGTCAAGGCCTTCCCGCTCATCCGCTCACTGGCCAGGGCGAACCGGGCCTTCCTCGGCCGCGCGGTGCGCTACTGCGCCGAGAACGGCGTGAACCAATTCCTCGACCTCGGTTCCGGTGTGCCCACCGTCGGCAACGTCCACGAAATCGCCGGCGAGGTCGACGACGACAGCCGGTGCGTGTACGTCGACAACGAACCGGTCGCCGTCGCGCATTCCAGGATCCTGCTGGAGAAAAGCGGCGACTCCGCCCGGCACGCGGTGATCGGCGGCGACCTGCGCCACGCCGACGACGTCTGGGAACGTGCTTTCGAAACCGGCGTGCTCGACCCGGCGAAACCGGTGGCCCTGCTCACCGTCGCGGTCCTGCATTTCGTGCCGGAACCCGAAATCGCCACCGTCATCGCGCGCTACCGCGAACTGCTTCCCGCCGGTTCGTTCTACGTCCTTTCCCACGTCACGATGTCCGGTGTGGAAGGTGACGAGCTGGAGCACGTCCAGCGCGTCGTGAAGCAGTACGGGCAGTCGAGCACACCGGCGTCCTTCCGCGCCGAGAAAGAGATCCGCGGCTTCTTCGGCGACTTCGGCCTCGTGGAACCGGGTCTGGTCCCGGTCGGGACGTGGCGGCTGGACGACCCCCGCTCTCCTGCGCTTAACTGCGCCATTGGCGGGGTCGCCCGCAAACCCGCTTTGTGACGAGGTGTGACGGCATGACGACGCAGTACGACCCCAGCGACCCACCGGCCCCCGAAGGCGTCGATCTCGAACGACCCAACGTGGCGAGGGTGTACGACTGGTTCCTCGGTGGCACGGCCAACTGGGCCATCGACCGGGAGTTCGGCACGCAGGTGCTCAAGCAGTTCCCGGAGGTCAAGACGTTCGCCAGGGTCGGACGCGACTTCCTCGGCCGCGGCGTCGGCTACCTGGCTCGCCAGGGAATCACCCAGTTCCTGGACATCGGTTCCGGGGTGCCGACCGTCGGCAACGTCCACCAGATCGCGAGTGCGGTCAACCCGGATACGCGGGTCGTCTACATCGACATCGAACCGGTCGCCGTCGCGCATTCCCAGCTGCTGCTGGAACGCGAAGGCCTGCTCGGGCGGCACGCGGTCCTGCAGGGCGACGTACGGGACCCGGCCGACATCTGGAATCGCGCCCTCGAAACCGGGGTGCTCGACCCGCGTCAGCCGATCGGACTGGTACTGGTCGGCCTGCTGTACTTCCTCGGCCCGGACGAACCGGTGCACGAAATGGTCCAGCGCTATCTCGACCTGCTCCCGTCGGGTTCGTACTTCCTGTCCTCGCATCTGACGGAGGACGGCGTCACCCGCAAGGAGGGCGACAACCGGGAGAACGTCCAGGAGCTGTACAAGAAGACGAGTGCGCCGTTCCACCTGCGCAGCCGCGCGGAGTTCGCCGCGTTCTTCGACGGACTGGAAATGGTGGAGCCGGGGATCGACTGGATGGCCGCCTGGCATCTGGACGAAGCGGCTTCGCGGGCGAGCAACAAGTTCGCCGACGACCCGACCTTCACCGGTGGGCTCGGCGGCCTCGGCCGCAAGCCCTGAGACCTTGCGGAATCAGGCCCGGCCGGTCAGGGGTGTCAGGTCGAACTGACCTTCGAGTGGCCGTCCGGTCCTGATCAGGTCCCGGTGCCCGCCGCGTCGCCCGGGGAAATCGATTTCGGAGTTCCACGGCGGCTGTTTGCGCAGCGGGGCCTGGATGAGGCTGAACCCGAAGCGCTGACGTAGTTCGAGCCCGATGGTGCGGTGTTTCGCCGACGTCGGTCGTTCGTCCTCACGGCGGAACAACAGCGTGGTGAGGCGGACGGCCATACCGATCACACCCCCCGGCTCGGACGCGGCAACCGCGTCTGGTCGGCCGAACCGGCCAGGCCGAGACAACGTTCACACGGCATTCCCGAACCGACGGCGATCCATTCCAGATGGTCGTACGGCATCGCCGCGCCGCAGCGGGCATGCAGGAATTCGGGGTGCGAGCCCCTGGAGTGCAGGTCGAACAAGTGCGCGGAGCGGCGGCTTTCGCCTGCTGTTCCGGCCATGAGCCTCCCGACGGCGAGTACCGTCGCAGGCATGGTGTCCTGAATGATCACGCTGATCCTCCCCCACGAGGTCGGCGATGGCTGGGCATGCGCCACGGGGCGGTGCTCCGGCCGGGCACCTGCCGTCGGCGCCCTGCTGGAACGGCGAAACTCCCGGTTGAACGCCACCCGGCGAAACTTATCGTCAAGGTTTGCGCATGCTGCGGGCGATTCACCAACAACCGAGCCCCGGCCGCTGCGATTAATCCTACTCCTGGAATAATCTTCATGTCGAGGGTGGGCGGAGTTGATCACCCACTTGGCCGTGCGGGATAGTCCCGTTGAGGCAGGGAGAAGCTGGGGCCGTGACGGTTCGCGCAGGTCGCGACCCGCATCCCCGACCGACGTTCGGAGGTACGACCAATGGCCGATTATCCATCGGCGGCGGATTACGATCCGACCACGGCCGTGTCGCTGTTCGACGACGCCGCTTGGGAGAAATCCTTCGCGAGCGAGCCCAACGGAGGGAACTGTGTCGAGGTCAACCTGGGCAGGGAAGGCCTGGTCGGGGTCCGTGACACCAAGCTGGCGGGGAGTCCCGTCTTTGTCTTCGATTCCGGTGAGTGGAACGCCTTCCTGAAGGCGGTCAAGGCAGGGCAGTTCGATCTGAGCCCATGACGAGGGCTCGCGTGCCCTTCGAGGGACACGCGAGCCCATGCAGCCATCCGACCTTCTGTCACTTCGAGTTACACCGCGGCCGGGATCCCGTCCCCTCGCAGCCTCGATTTGGTGCGCCGCCAGGCGACGGTGATCAGGACGCCGAGGACGATCAGCGGAATCAGGCTGATCGACCAGCTCACCCCCATCGGCGGCCCCGGCTGTTCGAGTACCGCCAGATCGCGGAGTTCCCCGGCACCCTTGCCTGCCGGTCCGTCGAGCTCGAACCGGAACGTCCACGAGCCCTGCGTCTGCAGTGCGCGGATGTCCAGTCCCCAGACCTCCAGTTTCCGCGGGTGTTTCGCCAGCGGCTGGGCCCGGCCGAGCCGCCCGGTCTCCGGGTTGACGAACGCGAGCGTCCCCGTTTTCCCCGCGATCCCGTCGTCCGGGATGAACGTGAAGTCCAGCGATTGCATGGCACGCAACGGCCATGTGCTGAATCCGACCGTCATCCCGTAGGGACCGGCCTGCACCCGTTCGGTATGGACGATGTTCACCGGTTCGTAGGCGTTCGCGGCCGGAGTGGTCGCGAACAGCAAGCCGATCGCCGCCGCGAGCGCCAGCACTGTCTTACGCATGCGCGTTGTCCTCCTTCGCCGGGGCCAACAGCCGCAGCATCCCACCGAAACGCCACCCGGCGAACCCGCCGAGCAGCCCGAACACCGCGCCGGCCGCACCCGTCGCGAATACGCCTGCCCAGTCCACCGAGTGGCCCCCGTAGACGATGACGTTCTGGATCGGCATGCTCGCGCCGACCAGGAATCCGCCGATCACGCCCGCCGGCACCGAAACCCGGCCGGTGGACCAGCCACGCCGCGAAAGCAGGTAGATCGCTTCGAGGACGGCGGCGATGGGCAGCAACGCCATCGGCATCAGCGCGGGCATCGCGGGCACGCCGTCGATGTAGTCGCGCATCGGCAGGCCGACGGCGCTCGCGTACGCCTCCGCGGCCCACGGCGAGAACCACCAGGTGATCGCCTGGATGACGGCCAGCGAGCCGGCGACCCAGAGTGCTCCGCCCGGCTTGCGCCAGAAGCCGGCACCCGCCGAGACCAGCAGTATCGAAAGCAGCGCGATACCCACGGCGATGACGTCGACCAGGTCGACGTCGATCTGCTTCAGCCCCAGCACGGTGACCGTGCTGAACGCGATCAGCACGCCGAGGCTGCCGACGACACCGACCGTGCCCCAACGGTGTTCCCGCGCGGCCGCGAACACCATGACCGTGCCGATGATGCTCAGCGTGATCGACAGCAGCAGCCCGATATGCGGTGGCGAGTCGATCACCGCGTCGAAGCCGTACAGGCCGTGCCACCACTGGTCCCACAGGCCGTACAGCAGGAACATCGCCGCGCCCGCCCCGGCGACCAGGTAGCCGGCCGGTGCGGCGAAGACCTTGCCGAACACGTTGATCGCGCGGCCGCCGACGCGGGCGTCGACCGCCCGGCCCGCCCGGCGCGCGGCCGTCGTCATCAGTACGACCACGAGGCTCGCCAGCCCGGAGATCGCGCTGCCTGAATACAGGAACAGGTGCGGCATCGTGAAGAACGTGTCCGGGCCGACGTCGCCGTGCCACTGGATGTCCCAGGTCAGCCCGATCAGCGAGATCACCGATCCGGCCAGCACCGTGCCCGCCGGCACGAGACCGGCGCGTTCACTTCGCGCCACCGAGGCGACCCTCGCCCCTCCCGCGGTGAGATCCATACCCCCGACCTACCTCTCTTTACTTGACCAGCAAAGGAAAAACGTGCTGCGTGGCGCCGGACGGCCCACGCAGTGAAACGGTGATCTCCCATTGACCCGCCATCGGCAGCAGGACGTCGCCGGTGCGATAGCGGCCAGGTCCCTCGGCGATCGCGGGTGACGGGGCGAGCGCGTGCCCCATTTGCGGCATCACGGGTTCGATCGTGACGACGTCCGGCGCGGCACCGGTGACCGTCAAGGCGAAGACGTTGCCGCCCTGATGCGGATCGTCGACCGACAACTGCACCGTGTACGCGCCCTGTGTCGAGCGTTGCACCTGTTCCCCGCCACCACTCGGCCAGACGAGCCAGGCCACGATCGCCGCCACGAGCACGGCGACCACCGAGATCAGCAGGACAGGCTTACGTCTTTGAGTGTCCACTGTGGATCTCACTGCGGCACCCCTTCCGGTCGGACCTCTATCTGCAGGGGCACGGTCAGCACGGTGTAGCCGCGTTCGGCCTGCAACCAGATCCGGTATCTGCCGGGTGCGGCGAAGGTGTAGGTGAACGGGACGTCCGGGCCGTACGCGGCGACGGTTTCGTCCGGTTTCCCCGGCATACCAGGCGATTGCGGGATCATCGAGTGTACGTGTGCCCAGGTCGGCGCGGTAGCGGCGACCGCGCCGACCCGGCTGTCGTCGGTTATCGGGCCGACGACGATCAGGTGGCCGAGCATGCCAAGCCACGGTTGGAGGTCCGCCTTGCCGAACCGCGCGGTGATCGTGGTCGGGGTGCCCGGTTTGATGGCGACGTCGACCGGATTCCCGTTGACCACGCGTGCACCGGCTCCGGCAGGTACGGGTTCGGCGGGGGAGTTCGTGCCGTCGGCGACCGGCATCGTGGTGCGTGCCAGTTGCACGCCACCGCCTCGCCGCGCCAGTTCGGCGGCGACGGCGTAGGTCCCGGCCTCGGGCGGTGTGAGCTTCACCCGGTAGTCGCCGGGGCCGACACGCACCGGATGGAGATGCCAGAGCCTGCCGGTCGGCGAGATGACGACGAGGTGGATCAAAGCGTTGTCGTGCACCAAAAGATCGTCGACAGGGCGCCCTGTCGCGCCGTCGGCCAGTGCGAGCCGGACCTCGGTGAGGCCGCCGGCGCGGGCGTTCGGCGAGTGTACGGCCAGATTCACCGGCGGCCGGGAGAAGTCCATTGTGGACATCTGCGCGTTCGCGTACGGGTCCTGGATGTTGTTGATCGTGGGATCCAGCGCGGCACCCGGTGCGGGTGGCGCCGGTGTCGACGCCGAAAGCATCGCGCCGGTGATCGCGACCGCGAGCGAGGCGACCATGCCACCCGCCGGGATCAGCGCCAGTTGCGGCCGCCGGACACGCATCGCGACGACCAGGCCGATCACCAGGAACACGCCCGCGGCGACGAAACCACCGAAAGTAGCCCTCTCCCAGGGAGGAATGACTCTCGCCGGGACGAGGAACGGGATCGACGCGGTGTCCGTCCCGTCGTCGAGACCGAGTTCCCACGGCCCCGGCTGATCCACCCGCAGCAGGCCGGAGCACGAGCCGGGTTTCCCGCCCAGCTGGATCGTGGTCTCGGAAAACGTCGTCCCCGCGGTGGACGCGCGTAGTTTCAGCGTTCCGGGCGCGCTTCCCGCATGCGTGACGACGTCGACGTGCAGTGGACCGGGTGCGATGTCCATCCGCCGCAGCACGACCGTGAGATCGCGGGTGCCGAGCGTCTGCGCGACCTGGACGTCCGCTCCGCTCGACACTCCGTCGGCTCGCGCCGTGCCACCCAACAGCAAGGTCGCCAGCGCGCACAACATCAGCACGCGGGCGATGACCAACGGCGCCGCGCGCCGCCCCCTCGGTGAATTCCCCATCCCGCCTGAAGGTAACGACGGCGTCGAAAGAAAGCGTCACGGCGCGGGGTGAACCGAGGTCCCCCGTAAAGGGGACCATGGCCCTTACCCCGGCTGGGGGGCCGCCTCAGGGTTCATCCGGCCAGGAACGGTTTCAGGTGATCGAGCAGGACCCGAGGACGTTCTTCGGCGAGAAAATGGCCGCATTCCGCGATCGCCGTACCGGAGACGTCGTTGGCGTAATCCTTCCAGATCTCCAGTGTCGGCAGCTTTCCCAGCAGGCCACTCGCTCCCCAGAGCGCGAGGACGGGGAGTTCGAGGCGGCGACCGGCGTCGAAATCGGCGTCGTCCGCCTCCGCGTCGTGAGGGAAGGAGGCGCGGTAGTCGTCGAATCCGGCGCGCAGGGCGCCCGGCGCGGAGAACGCGCGGACGTATTCCTCGACCGCTTCGGAACTCAGGCCCTGCCTTTGGTGCGTCCAGCGTTCGTAGAAATAGCCAAGGTAGGCGCCGATATCCCGCCCCGCCAGGAGTTCCGGCAGATCCGGCTGCAGATGGAACAGCCAATGCCAGTAGGCGCGGCCGATTTCGGTGTCGAGCCGCTTCCAGAGTTCCCTGGTCGGGATGATGTCGAGAACGGCGAGGCGTTCGACCTGATCGGCCCGGTCCAGCGCCCATCGGTGGGCCACCCGGCCGCCGCGGTCGTGCCCGACGACCGACACCCGCTCGAAGCCCAGACTCGTGGCGAGCGCGGAAACGTCGGCCGCCATCGTGCGTTTGTCGTAGCCGTCCCGGGGTTTGTCCGTTTTGCCGTAGCCGCGCAGGTCGGGGGCGATCACGGTATAGGTCTCGGCGAGCTCGTCGATGACCTGGTGCCAGCAGTACGACGTCTGCGGCCAGCCGTGCAGGAGGAAAAGCGCTGGACCCTCGCCGGCACGCAGGTAGTGCATCCGGAGGTCGTCGACGGCGGCGGTTCCACTTTCTAACCGGTTCATGGGGTTAGACGGTAGCTTCCGGATCTCACCGGTGGCAAGGGTTAGAATCCGGGGATGGAGTGGGTCTTCGACGGCGGGCGGCCGTGCCTCGACCTGGTGAACACCGTCCGCGAGCGGCACGAGGACGGTCGTGAACTGCTGACCGACGCCGCCGCGCTCGCGGAGTGGCTGCCGCTCATGGGCTTCGCCGTCACCGAGGCGACCGTCGGTGAACTCTCGGCCGCACGGGCGCTCCGGGAAGCCGTCGACAAGGTGCTTTTGGGCGCGCCGCGGCCGACCGATGTCCTGCTGCTCAACGAAATGGCCGCCGACGCGCCGTCGCCGTGGCTGCGGATCGACAAGGACGGCAAGCCGGTCAAGGAGCTGCGTCCGGTGTCGGTGATCGCCGCCCTCGGCGACCTCGCGGCCGACGCGATCGACCTCGCGACCGAGGACATCGCCGTCCGGATCTGCGCCGCCGACGACTGTGGCCTGCGGTTCTGCGACGCCTCACCACGCCGCTCACGCCAGTGGTGCTCGATGGCGCGCTGCGGCAACCGCGCCAAAGCCCGTGCCCACTACGCCCGCACGAAGTCGCAAGCAGTCCGCGCGTGAAGGCCCCCTTCCTCGGCTCAGCCGAGGGAAGGGGGCCTTCACGCGCCGTCGCGGTGGCTGGCGATGCCGCTGAGGCCGTAGACACCTAACGCCCTGTTGGCCAGAACCCAAATCGCCACTCACGACCCCCTGGACCGATCACCCGCGGGGCAACGAAACCAACCACTAAGTTTCGGGGCGCTCAGCCCCCGAGGAAGCGATACGCGCGGGGGTGGGCGCGGAACCAGACGTTGAGCTTGCCGATTCGCCGCACGAGCGAGGAACGCAGTGTCGTGGGCACCAGGCCGCCGAAGAACCGCACCGCGGCACGGAAGCGATCGAACCGGCGCCGGTCCCGCTCCGTCCACTGTAGACCGAGGCGATCGCGCAGGGCGGGTGGCAGCGTGCCCCGGATGACGAACATCTGGAGCCGGTATTGCCACCGCTGTGGTTGCACCCAGCGTTTCTCGGGCAGCCACCGCCACGGCTTCTTCACCGTCCGGATCGTCTCGAACAACGTCGAGATCGTCTCGTTCGGGCCGAAGCCGTCGAGCATTTCCGCGTAATACCGCTCGAAATCCGGCCATGTCGGCGGCAGATCCCGCTCGCGCAGGCCGAGAAGCCGTCCGACGTCGTACATTTGCGCGTAGTATTCGTCCAATTCGGACGGAGTCAGCGGCGTACCGTAAAACCGTTGCGTGTCAACGGGAACCATGACGAGGGTGGCGTGCACCCAGGCGTACGCGTGCGGGTTCAGCGCGCTGTACCGGTGGCCACCGTCGTCGACACCGGTGAACTCACGGTGCAGCGCACGCAGCCGGTCGGCCTCGTACCGGGCGCCGTCCTTGCCGCCATAGATGTAGATGGACAGCGACGCGGCCGTGCGCAACAGCCGTGTCCACGGATCTTCGATGTAGTCGGAATGATCCCGCACCCCGGCCGCGACGACCGGATGCGCGACCTGCAGCACCAGCACCTGACCGGCCAGCAGCCCGGCACGGAAGTCCCCGAAGTACCGCCACGCCGCCGTTCCTTTGACGATCGGCGGGCCGGTCATGACGCGCCGCGGATGAGCATCATCAACGGCAACGCGACCGGGACCCCGTCGTCGCCGGTGGCGAGCCTGCGCAGCTGCAGCCCGGCGATCAGTGCCACGACCGGACCGGTAAGCCGCTCCGGCGACGGCACCCCGAGCGTCCGCAGGATGACCAGCGCGAGTTCGTCGTAGGCGGCGAAACAGCGTGCCGCCGCGTCCTGCAGTCCGGTGTCGCGCGCGGCCTGCAGGTACAGTTCATGCGCGCCGAGTTCGTCGGTGCCGAAGGGCAGCTGGGCGATGACCTGCTCGACCACGGACGCCGCTTCCTCGACGCTCAGGCCCTTCTCCCGGTAGGCGTCGACGAACCCGGTCAGCTTCGAGGTCTCCTCCTCGGCGAACAGCAACATCGCCTCACGCAGCAACGCCGTCTGGCTGGGGAAGTGGTAGGTCAGCGTGCCGAGGGAGACGTCGGCGGCGGTCGCGATCCGGCGGTTGGTCAGCCCGCCGACACCCTGTTCCCCGACCACCTTGAGCGCGGCGTGGAGGATGCTCTCGCGAGTGTTCACCAAACGGTCTCGGGTACGCGGTCCTGCCACCGTTCGACCTCTTCCAGTTGCGCGGCCAACGAGATCAGCCGCTCCTCGGCGTGCGAGGGGCCGAGCAGTTGTCCGCCGAGCGGCAGCCCGGCCGGGCTCAGCCCCGCGGGCACGTTGACCCCCGGCCAGCCCAGCACGTTCCATGGCCAAGCGTAGGGGCAGGCGGCGATCATGGCCTGGTCGGTCTGCCAGCCGGTGAGCTTGTCGAAGGTGCCGATCCGCGGTGGCGGCGTCGCGGTCGTCGGCGTGAGCAGAACATCGACGCGGCCGAACACCGAGCCGACCTGCCGCTGCAGCAACGGTTCCGCCGCGCGGGCCAGCCGCAGCGCCGGGCCGGACAGTGCCGAGCCCTGCCGTGCGTTGGCCCGGGTGCGCGGGTCCAGCCGGGCCTGATCCGGGACGCGACGGGACCAGTCACGCACGCCGGCCAGCGAACGCGGCAGGAAGGTGAGGCCGATCAGCCGGTAGTCCGGTTCGACCTCGACGATCTCGTGGCCGAGTTCGGCGAACCGTTCCGCGAGCCGGATCACCGCCGCGTGCGCGTCCGGGTCGAGCCGGGTTTTCGTGGCGGTGAAAGGGATCCGCGTGGACAGCCCGATCCGCATGCGGCCCGGCTCGCGGCGGGCGGCGGCTTGGAACGCGGTGCCGGTCCCGGCGGCGACGTCGAGCAGCAGGGCCGCGTCGGCGACGGTGCGCGCGAGCGGGCCGACCACGGTCAGGCCGTGGAACAGTTCGCGTCCGGTCGGGACGCGGCCACGCTGTGGTTTGATCCCGACCAGGTCGGTCCACGCGGCCGGGATCCGGATCGACCCCGCCCCGTCGGAACCCAGCGCGGCGGCGATCACCCCCGACGCGATGGCCGCCGCCGCGCCGCCCGAGGAACCACCCGGGGTGCGCTCGGTGTCCCACGGGTTGCGGGTCGCGCCGAATGCCGGGCCTTCGGTGAAGGGCCACTGACCGAGTTCGGGAGTGTTGGTCTTGCCGATGAGCACCGCACCCGCCTTGCGAAGCGCGGCCACGGGCGGGGAGTCCGCCGTCGCGGGGGAGAAGTCGCCTTCGCAGCCGAACGCCGTCGGCAGTCCGGTGATGTCGAGGTCGTCCTTGATCGCGGTGGGGACGCCGAGCAGGGGAGCGGTCTCGCCGTCGGCGAGCCGCCGGTCGGCCGCCTCGGCCTCGCGAAGGGCTTCCTCCGGGCGAAGGCACTTGAAGGCGTTGAGACTCGGCTGGCTGGCTTCGGCACGCTCAAGCGCCAGGCGTGTGAGCTCGACGGACGTCGTGGCTCCGCTGGCGAGCATCGAGGCCTGTTCGGCCAGTCCCTTGAACGCGAGGCTGGGCTTCGAGGTGGTCATCGTTCCCCCTGCGTGTCTCGTTCGTTCAAACGAACGATACCACCGAGTAGGTTTCCGCGTGTCTCGATCGTGCTTCCCGCGTGTGGTTACGTGACCTTCATGAACCTCGATCGCTTCCCTCGCGTCGACCTCGGCGGCTACCCGACGCCGCTGCATCCGGCACCCCGTCTCGGTGAGGCCATCGGCATCCCGAAACTGCTGCTCAAACGGGACGACGTGCATCCGCTCGGCGTCGGCGGCAACAAACTGCGCAAACTCGAGTTCCTGCTCGGCGCGGCGATCGAGAACGGCGCCGACACGGTGATCACCTTTGGCGCCCTGCAGACGAACCACGGCCGCCAGACCGCCGCGGCCTGCGCGAAGCTCGGGCTGCGCTGCGAACTCGTGCTCACCGCGAAGGTCCCTCGCGACGGCGACGCGTACGAACGGTCCGGCAACATCTCGCTCGATCACCTCTTCGGCGCCAATGTGCATATCTGCCGGGACGGCGAGGAGACCGGCCGGACCTACGACCGGCTGATCACCGAGGCCGCCGCCGAAGGCCGGAAGGTGGCCACCTTCCCCGTCGGCGGCTCGGATGGCGTCGGGGCGCTCGGATACGTCGCCGCCGCACAGGAAATCGCCACACAACTCACCGAACTCGGCATCACCCAGGCCCGGCTGGTGGCCCCGCACGCCAGCGGCGGGACGGCGGCCGGGCTCGTCGTCGGGACGGCGGCCCTCGACTGGCTGACCCTGGACATCGCCTGCGTCAGCCATCCGGTGGACGATGCCCTGGACAACCTGGCCGACCTCACGATCGCGGCCTCCGTACTGCTGGGGAGTGAGCCGCCGTCACTCGAAGGTCTGCACATCTCGGACGGCACGATCGGCCCCGGCTACGGCATCCCGACCGCCGAAACCTGGGAGGCGATTCGGCTTTTCGGTCGTACGGAAGGGATCGCGCTCGATCCCGTGTACACCGGCAAAGTGGGTGCCGCGTTGCTCCGCTGGGCTGCTGAAGGCCAGTTCTCGGCCGGCGAGCAGGTCGTTTTCCTGCATACGGGTGGGCTGCCCGGCCTCTACGGTTACGCCCCGGAATTCGCCGACGCGGTGCACCTGTGACGCGACCCTGAGCAACCCGCCGATCAGGACCACGTGCGCCACCAGCGAAAGCCGTTGCGCGACACCGACCGGCATGACGTCGGTCAGCGTCATGAAGAACGGGATGTCACTCAGCCGCACGAAGATGAAGCTGAGGCCGAAGACGACCAGCCCGACCGCGCTGCCCCAGGCCAGCCGTCCGACCGGCTTGGCCGCGGGGGTGCCGCGAAGGCTGTCGCGCAGGGTGAATCCGGCGGCGGGCAGGCTCAGGAACGCGATGAGGCACGCGTACAGGTGGATTTCGCCGCTGACCGGGTCCGGGTATTCGGGGTAGCTGGCCGGAAAGATCGCGGCGGCCGCCAATCCCAGCGACCACAGCACGAAGAGCAGTTTCGTGGTGCGGCTGAGCGGGATCCCGGCCGCCGCGAGCGCGCCGAGCGCGGTGAGCGAGCCGATGGACAGCGAGAGCACGCTGGCCCCGAGCATGCCCGTGCCGCGGTCGACGTAGGCATAGCTGGACAGCGTGTCGAACACCGGATTCCGCGAGCTGATCAGATGCAGCACGACCATGGTGAGCAGGGCCCAGCCGATGGCCGCCGCCGACGCGATCAGCCAAGGCTTGGCCCGCGATCTCTCCCCCGTGAACGTCATGGGACAAGAGTGCGCCGGCGGCCGCGGGTTTCCGATCCGGGAAGCCCCCGGTTTTACCCTGGGGCTAACCCTAACTCGACCAGTACCAGTAGCTGGTCATCGTGCCTTTTCGCGCGGGGCCAGCGTTCGCCGTCGGGGTCCTGTTTCTCCGCCGTGCGTACCGCGTCGAGTACCGCGTCCGGACCACGCTTCCGGCTGATGGCGAGCACCTCGGGCCAGTCGAACAGGTCGTATTCGTCGACACCGATCGCGACGCCGTCCGTGGCCAGCAGCAGTGCGTCGACCTCCGGACGAGGCCAGCTACGGCGGACGGCTTCCGCGGCCGCCTTCGGTTCCGCTTCGGCGACCCAGAACCCGCCTGGCGCGTTGCGTTTCACGCGGACGTCGGCGCCGGTGCGGAGCTGCCCGCTGTCGCGAAGGGAAACCAGCCTGTCGTCGGTGAGCGGGTCCGCCCCCGACGGCCCGAAGGCGATGATGGGACTGTCGGCGAGCACCAGCCCGTCGACGGTTTCGTCCGTCCAGCGCGCGATCGCGACCGTGCTCGACGGCGAATGCCCCGGTTCGAGGCCCTCCTGTCGCGCGACGTCGGCAATCGACCCGGCCAGCAGTTCCGCGAGATCAGCCCGCGGTTCGGCGCTCAGCGCCTGGGAGAGGCTGTCCACGAGCAGACTCGCGTACCAGCCGCCGGGTGGGAGGTCGGGATGCGGCGACGTCGCCCCGTCGAGCACCACCACCGCGTTGCCGAGCACCGCGACGTGGTCTTCGGTCGGGCGCGGTGATCCGTCCGCGCCTACTCCGTCCCTTTCGGCCACTTCGATTTCGACCATGTCCCCGACCCTAACTGTCAACCAGGGTTGACACGGGCGGCCGTGTCAACGTAGGTTGACGTCATGACCGAAGCGACAGACCTCGCCGCGCGAGCGGGTGATCGGGACCCCCGCGTGGGGTTGCGCGCCGTCGCCGCCTTGCGACGGCTGGTGGAACAACTCGAGGCCGTGCAGGTCCGCAGCGCGCGGGTGCACGGCTGGTCGTGGCAGGAGATCGCCGCCGAGCTGGGGGTCAGCAGGCAGGCGGCCCACAAGAAGTACGGGAGGCATTGATGTTCGAACGCTTCAGTTCCGAAGCCCGCGAGATCTTCGCCGGGGCCCAGCGCGTCGCCGAAGGCGAGGCGTCGGCGACGGTCGACCCGCTGCACCTGCTGACCGCGCTCGCCCGGACCACCGGAGTGCTCACCGCACTCGGCTGCCCGGCCGACGAACTCGCCGACGACCTCCGCCGCGTCCGCCGCCGTGGCGGGATGAGCGACGCGGACGTCGAAGCACTGAGCGGGTTTGGCATCGACGTCGAACACATCGTCGAGCGGGTGGAACAGTCCCATGGGGAAGGCGCGCTGTCCGGCGTAGTGCGGAGCAAGCGCGGCTACCGGCCCTTCACTCAGGAGTCGAAGAAGGTGCTGGAGAAGAGCCTTCGCGAAACCGTCGAGGTCGGGGACAAGCGCATCGACGCCGAGCACGTCCTGCTCGCGCTGACTTCGCTCCCCGGCGTGGCGGCGGACGTCCTCGCCCAGCGCGGGATCGACTACCTCGCCGTCCGGCGGCTGGTGGAGGGCCGGGCGGCCAGCTGACGCCGTTCGTGCCGGACCACCAGCGGCAGGACGGCGTGCGCGGGTCTCGTGAGTGTTTTGGGTCGTTAGGGCCACGAGTGTCTTAGGCGCCTACTGGATTTGGTTGCGGGGCTGATCGCGACCCAAGTACATGAAGGCCCCCTTCCTGTACTTAGGCGCAAGGAAGGGGGCCTTCGTTACCTTCAGGATCGCCGCTGTGGTCTCAGGTGCATCAGCAGGCACAGTGGTCGCGCGTGAAGGACTCCTTCCCTCGGCTCAGCCGAGGAAACTCGACCTTCACACCTTCCCCAAGTACATGAAGGCCCCCTTCCTGTACCTAGGCGCAAGGAAGGGGGCCT
>NZ_JBFBBY010000050.1:0-48505 GCF_040682875.1 Amycolatopsis sp. NPDC051071
CAAGGAAGGGGGCCTTCATGTACTGGGGAAGGTGTGAAGGTCGAGTTTCTTCGGCTGAGCCGAGGGAAGGGGTCCTTCACGCGCCGCCGTGGTGACTGGTGGTGCTCAAGGAGTCCTTGAAGGACCGGCCACCGGCGAGACCCGGGCATAAAAAATGGCGGGCGCTCGAAAGAGCACCCGCCATTCCCCAAGAACCTACTCAGCCACGAACGACCTTGCCCGCCTTGATGCACGAGGTGCAGGCGTTCAGGCGCTTGCGCTGGGACAGACCGATCTTGGCGTGAACAGTCTGGATGTTCGGGTTCCACCGGCGGTTGGTACGCCGGTGGGAGTGCGAGACCGACTTGCCAAAGCCCGGTCCCTTGCCACAGACGTCGCACACGGCAGCCACGTCGAACTCCTCTGGATCTGGGACAAAGAATGATGCGCCCAGCATGCTGGGCAACTCGACCATAGTAACCAGTGGCTCAGAGCCCTCCGGCACCGGGTCGATACCCTCGCTGGAACAGCTAGGAGGTTACGGCGTGCGGGTGCTGGACGTGGCGGCGGTGTCGGCTTGGTCGGCGGCCTGTGTGCACAGCTTGGCGGTGCTGCGGCCGGCGATCGACGGCATCAACGTGTACCCGGTCGCGGACTCCGACACCGGCTCCAACCTGCTGTTCACCATGACCGCGGCCCGTGACGCGCTCGCGGAGGCCGAGCCGGGCACGGCCGCGGAGGCGCTGGCGGCCTTCGCCAAGGGCGCGGTCGCGGCCGCCAAGGGTAATTCGGGGGTGATCATGTCGCAGGTCGTGCGCGGGATCGCCGAGTCGGCGGCCACCGTGGACCTCGACGGGCCGGGGCTCGCGGCCGCGCTCGCGCGGGCCGACCAGGTCGCCACGGGTGCGGTGAGCCGCCCGGTCGCCGGCACCATCCTGACCGTGCTCCATACCGTCGCGGCGACT
This sequence comes from Amycolatopsis sp. NPDC051071, assembly GCF_040682875.1. Lineage (NCBI taxonomy): Bacteria > Bacillati > Actinomycetota > Actinomycetes > Pseudonocardiales > Pseudonocardiaceae > Amycolatopsis > Amycolatopsis sp. NPDC051071. The sequence goes on from NZ_JBFBBY010000050.1 coordinate 945, forward strand.
GTCCGTGACGCGACAGGGTCACTCGAAGAGGTGGCCACGACGGCCGCGCGCGTTGCCGCCGAAGCGCTCGAAGAGACGCCGAAGCAGCTGCCGGTCCTGGCCGTCGCGGGTGTGGTCGACGCCGGTGCCCGCGGCCTGGTCGCGGTCCTCGACGCCCTTTCCGGGGTGATCTCCGGCGGCGTCACCGAGCCGGAACATCCCCTTGAGGCGCATGTCCACGCCACGATCGACGCACCGACGGCGTGGGAGGTCATGTACCTCCTCGACGGCGTCGAAGAGGACAGCCTCCCCGCACTCCGCAAGACGCTCAGCGGCCTCGGCGACAGCGTCACCGTCGCGGGTGACGGCGCGGGCGGCTTCGCCGTCCATGTGCATTGCGCGGACATCGGCGCGGCACTGGAGGCCGGGATCGACCTCGGCCGCCCGCGCCGGGTCCGGGTCGAGCCGCTGATCACACCCACCCCGGTCGAGGTCGGCGGCGGTATCGACCGGTCGGTGGTCGCCGTCGTCCACGGCGGACCGCTGGCGGAACTCCTGCGTGCCGAGGGGGTCGCGGTGCTGTCCGTGCCGCAGGGGGTCGAGCCGACGGTCGAGGAGATGCTGGGCCTGATCAACGAGGCCGCCGGGCATCACGTCACCGTGCTCCCTGGCGGCCATCGGCTGACCGCGGCCGCGGACGCGGCGGCGGGCCACGCGATGGCCGCGGACCGCGACGTCGTCGTCATCCCGTGCGTGTCACCCGTTCAGGTGCTGGCCGCGCTGGCCGTGCACGACGCGGACCGCCGCACCAACGACGACGTCGTCGCGATGGCCGAAGCGGCCGCGGCGACCAGGCGTGGCGAACTGCGGATCGCACGGGAGGAATCGCTAACCTGGGTGGGCAGGGCGCAGGCCGGTGACGTCGTCGGCCTCGTCGATGGCGAGGTCGTGCTGATCGAGCCCGCGCCCGCCTCGGAGACGAACCTGGTCGCGGCCGCGGTCAGCGTGCTGAACCGGATGCTGGCCCTCGGCGGCGAACTGGTCACCGTGCTGACCGGGGTCGACTCGCCGGTCCGGCTGCCCGGTGAGCTCGCCGATCAGCTCCGGCTGGAACATCCCGAGATCGAGCTGACGAGTTACGCCGGCGGCCAGTCCGACGCCGTGCTGCTGATGGGGGTGGAGTGACCGCATGACCAACCTGCGCGCGGACCTCAAGCTGGTCGTGGGCGCGGCGACGGCGAAAGCGCTCGCCAACGGCCTGAAGATCGAGACGGTCAGCGACCTGCTGCGCCACTATCCGCGCCGGTACGCCGAACGCGGCCAGCTCACCGACATCGCCGGACTCGAACTCGGTGAGCACGCGACCGTGATGGCGCGTATCGAACGGGTCAACAAGCGCCGGATGAAGTCGCGCAGCGGCACCCTGCTCGAAATGGTGATCACCGACGGCAAACGCCGTCTGCAGTGCACCTTCTTCAACCAGGCCTGGCGCGAAAAGGACCTCGTCCCCGGCAAGAACGGCCTCTTCGCGGGCAAGGTCACCGCTTTCCGCGACGTCCTGCAGCTGGCGAACCCCGAGTACGAACTGTTCGACGCGGAGCGAGCACCCGAGGCGATGGACGATTTCCTCGCCGAGATCATCCCGGTCTACCCGGCGGCGCAAGGGATCCCGACGTGGGTGATCGCCAAGGCCGTGCGCCAGGTGCTGGACGTGCTGGAGGTCGACGAAGACCCGATGCCGCCCGAACTGCTGGCCCGGTACGGCCTGCCCAGTCTGGAAAGCGCGTTGCGCGGCATCCATCGCCCGTCGAGCTGGGAGGCGTTGAATTCGGCGCGCCGTCGGCTCAAATGGGACGAGGCGATGGCGGTGCAGCTGATTTTCGCGCAGCGGCGGCACTCACTGGTCTCGCGGCCGGCGAAGGCCTCCCCGCGCACCGAAAACGGCATCCTCGACGCCTTCGACAAGCGGCTTCCGTTCGCGCTGACCTCGGGCCAGGAGGAGATCGGCGAGGAGATCGCGCGGGATCTGTCCACCGAGCACCCGATGAACCGGCTGCTGCAGGGCGAGGTCGGCTCCGGCAAGACCGTGGTGGCGTTGCGCGCGATGCTGCAGGTCGTCGATTCCGGGCGGCAGGCGGCGATGCTCGCGCCGACGGAGGTACTGGCCGCGCAGCATGCCCGTTCCCTGCGTGAAATGCTCGGCGACCTCGGGCAGGCCGGTCAGCTCGGCGGCGCGGAGAACGCCACCCGGGTGACGTTGCTGACCGGGTCGATGGGCGCGAAGGAACGCAAGAAGGCGTTGCTGGAGACCGTCAGCGGCGAGGCCGGGATCATCGTCGGCACGCACGCGCTGATCCAGGACACCGTGGCGTTCGCGGATCTCGGGCTGGCCGTGGTCGACGAGCAGCACCGGTTCGGTGTCGAGCAGCGGGACGCGTTGCGGTCCCGCGGCGCCGACGAGACCAGCCCGCACGTGCTCGTCATGACGGCGACACCCATCCCGCGGACGGTCGCGATGACCGTCTACGGCGATCTGGAGATTTCCGCACTGCGCGAGATGCCGGTCGGCCGGTCGCCGATCGCGACGTCGGTGGTGCCGGTCGCGGAGCGGCCCGCGTGGCTGGACCGCGCGTGGCAGCGGGTCCGCGAGGAATGCGGCAAGGGGCACCAGGCCTACATCGTCTGCCCGCGCATCGGCGACGAACCGGCGTCGGACAAGGGCGACAAGCGGCCGCCGCTCGCGGTGCTCGACGTCGCGCCGGATCTCGCCGAGAGCGCTTTGAAGGGCCTCAAGATCGGTGTCCTGCACGGCCGGATGCCCAGTGACGACAAGGACGCCGTGATGCAGGCGTTCTCCAAGGGTGATCTGGACGTGCTCGTGGCGACCACGGTGATCGAGGTCGGCGTGAACGTGCCGAACGCGACCGCGATGGTGATCATGGACGCCGACCGGTTCGGCATCAGCCAGCTGCACCAGCTGCGTGGCCGCGTCGGCCGGGGGAGCGTGCCGGGGTTGTGCCTGCTGGTCACCGAAACCCTGGACGGGACGACCACCAGGGAGCGGCTGGCCGCCGTCGAGTCCACAACGGACGGTTTCGAACTGTCCAGAATGGACCTCGAACTGCGCCGCGAAGGTGACATCCTCGGTGCCGCGCAGTCGGGGAAGAAATCGACCCTGAAACTGCTTTCACTGCTGCAGGACGAGGACGTCATCACCGAGGCACGGGCCCGTTCGTTGGAAATAGTCGAAAAGGACCCGGCATTGGGGAATTACCTGGGACTCGCGCATATGATCGCCGACCTCGTCGACGAAGATCGCGTGGAGTATCTGGAAAAAAGCTGACGTGAACATCTCTGCCCGATCGGACCTTGTCGCCGGACGGGCCGAGGGCTTTCCTTGTTCTGCACAGCCGCGTTCTGTGCGGGCGAGGGAGGCCGGGGATGACGTCAGCGGTGCGGGTCCGGCTCGGTGAGGACGGGGCTGATGCCGAGCGCGTCGACCTCTTCGTGAGCAGGCATTCGACGTCATGACCGGCGAACGGCGTGCCTTGATCATCGCCAACGGCGAATACGACAACCCCGGGTTGAGCGCGCTGCGGTCCCCGGCGGCCGACGCCGAAGCGCTCGCCGAAGTCCTCGCCGATCGCGACATCAGCGAGTTCGACGTCCAGGTGGTGCGTGACGAAACGGCGCACGTGATCGCGAGCCGGGTCGAGGACCTGTTCGCCGACAGCGCACCCAATGACGTCCTGCTGGTGCATTTCTCTTGCCACGGCTTGAAAAGCGAGTCGGGGGAACTGTTCTTCGCCGCCCGCAACACCCGGCCGGAGCGGCTCGCGTCGAGTGCCGTGCCCGCCGATTTCGTCCAGCGCTGCATGCGGATGAGCCGGTCGCGCAGTATCGTGCTGCTGCTGGACTGCTGCTACGGCGGGGCGTTCAGCCAAGGCGTCGCGGTGCGGGCCACCGGCGAGGCAGGAGTCCTCGACGCCTTCCCCGGCGGCGGTTTCGGCGGCCGCGGCCGCGCGGTGATCACCGCGTCGAACTCCATCGAGTACGCCTTCGAGGGCGATCACCTCGCCGACGGCCACGCCCGGCCGTCGGTATTCACGTCCGCGCTCGTCGACGGGCTACGGACCGGAGACGCCGACCGTGACGAGGACGGCTGGATCGCGCTCGGCGAACTTTACGACTATTTGTTCGACAGTGTCCGCGAGCGGAATCCCAACCAGACACCCAGCCGCGACATCGAGATGCAAGGCGAGCTGTACCTCGCCAGGAGCAGACGGCGCCGGATCAAACCGTCGCCGGTCCCTGCCGATCTGCGCGCGGCCAGCGAGGATCCGAATATGTTCACCCGGCTCGGCGCGGTGACCGAACTCCAGCGACGGCTGCTGAGCGAGAACCTTTCCGTCGCCGTCGGCGCGTACGAAGTCCTCTCCGCGATGGCGCAGACCGACATCCAGCACATCGCCGAAGTGGCCGACGTCGCCCGGCGTGAAGCGCGGGTGCGGGCCGAGCCCGAGGTGCTGCGGTTCGGCGAAATCGTCAAGGGGACGACGGCGGTGGCGCGGCTCCGGCTGGACGGTCCGCCGGTCGCGAGGGTCTGCCGGTTCACGTCGTCGCATCCTTGGCTGCGGGTGACCGAAGTCGCCGACGGGGCCGAAATCTCGCTGGACCGCACGGAAATCGGGCCGTTCGACGGGCGGATCACGGTGACCGGGCCGACCGGGGAACTGGTGGTGACGGTCGAGGGGCGGGTGGTTCCGGAGCCGGTTTTGGAACCTGTCCCTGAGCCGGTGGTGGTTTCCCTGCCGGAGCCCGAACCGGTCCCGGTGCAGGCGCTTGTGCCGCCGCCGCCGCGCGAAAACGTCCGGAAACCCGAGCGACCCAGTGAAGATCCGGTGGCGGTCAACGCCGGGCTGCTCGGGATCGCGGCGGGCCTCTATTTGCTGATCGTCGCGTTCCTGCTCGGTGGCAAGCTGGACGGATTCTTCACCGCGGGTGGCTGGATCGCCTTCCTGCTCGCGCTCTTCGCCCTCGCGTCGGGCACCGCGACACTGCGGAAGAGGACGCGTTCGATGGTCGGGCCGGGCCTGCAATGCGGTCTGGCGTTGCTGTCGGCGGTGCCGTTCGGCCTGGGTTCGCTGGTACTGGCGGATCTGGTGATGATCGGCGCGGCCGTCTGCGCGCTGGTGGCGATGCGGCGCGACCGGGGTTTCCGGCTCGTACTGGGTAAACCGCAGGACGTCTTCGCCTGGGGGACGCTGGTGCTGGGGATCATCGGCGTGACCGGGCTCGCCATCGAGGCCGGGGAGCTGTACGAGTACTCGTCGAGCCGGGCCGACGAGGCCACGATCTACGTCGTGGTCGCGGTGCTGCTCCTGATCGCGACCGCGGCCGGGACGCTCGTCCGGCCCAGCGCGTTCCGCGTGGCGTTCACCGGCGGCGCCGCGGCGGGCGGTTTCGTCATGGTCTGCGCGCTGTACTTCGCGATGCCGAGCAGTTCGAGTGTGACCGGTGCGGGCTGGGGGATCGCACTGGGCGCCGTGATCGCGCTCGCCGTCGTCACCGGTTTCGCCGCGTTGAGAAAGCCGGCAGAGGCCTGACGATGGCCATGATCAGGCCCGCGACAGTGCGCTACCGGATCGACCTCGTCAGCGGGTGAACCAGCCGCGCTCTTCGGGTTTGTTGAGCGTGACGATGATGGCGACGGCGATGGCCATCCCGATCAGCTGAGTGATCGCCCCACCACTGAACAGGCTGATCGCCCCCAAGACCACGACCAGCCCTTCCACGGCGATGACCGTCGGCCGCACCCAGGCCGAACCGCGGGAGATCCGCACCGCGCACGCGACCAGCACGACGGCGACCACGAAGCCGAGTATCGCCAAGGCCAGCGGAAGTCCGGCTTCCTCGTTGCCGTGGTCGAGTTCGTTGATCGCGAGGGAGGTCACGAGTGCGCTGACGAGGACGTTGAGGACCGCCTGGAGCCAGAGGAAGCCACGGACGAACTTGAGCTGGCGCGGCATTTCCAGCGGCTTGTTCCGGACTTCTTCGGTCATGACGGGCTCCCTCTTTCGCACGGAGAGTCCAGTCTGGTCGCGGAAGTCGTTGGCGTTGACGGCAAAACTGTCCTCAACCGGATGGCGGACTAATCGCGTGGCACGAAGGCGCCTTCCCGCGCCGCGACGCTCACCGCCCGCGCGGCATTCCGCGCATCGGACGGCGTGGCGCCTTCCCGCGAAATCAGCAGCCGGTAAAACATCGGCCCGCAAACCGCCCTGATCACCTCGTCGCCGTCGGTGCCAGGAGGGACTTCGCCCCGCGCGACGGCCCGGTCCACGATGGGAGCCATCCGTTCGTGCCGGTCTTGATAGAAGTCGTGCAACGCCTCGGCGGCGGGCGGGGACTGGAACGCCGCCGAGACCGACGCCGTCGGCAGTTCCTTCAGCGCGGGCTCGGTGAACCACCGCACGACTTCCGCCGCCACCTCGTACAGATCGTCCTCGAACGACCCGGTGTCGGGTGCCTTCCAGTCGTCCTCCGCACCCATCTGCAACGCCGCGGCGACGAGGCCGTCCGGTGAAGACCAGCGCCGGTACACGGTGGTCTTGTGCACCCCGGACCGTTCGGCGACCGCGTCCACGGTCAGCTCGCCGAAACCGCGTTCGGCCAGCAGGGCGAGGGTGGCGTGCAGGACGGCCTGGCGGGTCCGCTCGGTCCGGCCGCCGGGCCGCTGGGTGCCGGAGGTTGCCAATTGCTACTCCTGTTGCGTTAGGGTGCCAGTATGTCAGACGTCGAACGGATCGCCGAGCTCGTCGGGGACGCGAAGATCGTCGCGATCGGCGAGAACAACCACCACCTCCACGAGTTCGGGGAGCTGCGCAAGCGTTTGCTCCAGCATCTCGTCGAGCACCACGGCTTCCGCGTACTCGGTTTCGAATCCGGCTTCGCCGAGGGGAAGCTCGTCGAGGACTGGCTCCGGGGTGCGCCCGGTGACGTCGCCGACATCGGCCGTGACGGCTTCACCTTCTCCCTCGGCGAGTCGCCCGAGGCGCACGAAATGCTGACGTGGCTTCGCGAACGCGGCGACGTCCGGTACTTTGGTCTTGACGTGCCTAGTTCCGCGGGTTCACCCGTGCCCGCGCTGGAAGCCGTCCGCGCCTACTTGTCCACTGTGGACGAACCCGCGACAAGCCTTGTCGACGCCGCCATCGAGGCGACCAAGGGCTACGCCGCGGTCAGCAGCGCGGAATCGCCCGCCAAGTACGCCGCACTCGACGACGTCGCGAAGGACAAGGCGACCGCGGCCCTCGCAAGGCTCCACGCGCACCTGACCTCGTTGCGTCCGGTGTACGGGCTCACCGAGGCGCAGGCGATCGCGGAACACCATGTCGAAGGCGCCCTGCGCGTCGACAGCTATCTCACCGAGATCGCCGCGATGATGGCGGGCGGGGCACCTGCCCTGCAGAGCGGTTCACGCGACGCGTACCTGGCCTCCACCGTCCGGTTGATCCGGCGACTGCACGGCGACGACACGAAGATCGTGCTGATGCTCCACAACGGACACCTGCAACGCCTGCCGTTCGAGCCCCTGCCCGGCCTCACCTATCCAGCGGCCGGAACGCATCTGGCCGCCGAGTACGGCGACGACTATTTCGCGCTGGCGCTCACGGCCGTCGAGGGCAAGACCACCGGCCTCGAGCCGGATCCCGGGGCCCGCCTCGGTTTCACCGTGTACGAACAAGACCTGGACGCGCCCGCCGAGGGAAGCGTCGAGGCTGAAGGCCCCGGCCTGGTGGATCTCCGCACGAGGCGGGGGACGGAAGGACCCCGAAGCATCCGTCACGCGCATATGTTCAACCCCGTCGACGTCGTCAACGCCTTCGACGCACTCGTCTGCCTTCCGGAGTCGACGGTCAGCGGACACCTCCGACCAGCCCCGACCGATCGGGTGACGACCGGAGGTTGAGGTTGCCACTCGCGGGTGACAGGCGTAGTCCCGAGGAATGATCATTCGACTGGTACGGGTCATGGCCGCGCTGCCCCTCCTGGTGCTTCTGGCGCAGCCCGCCTCCGCGACGGAAGTCCAGCAGAACCCGCCGAACTGGGGACTGGACCGCATCGACCAGCGAACCGGCCTCGATCAGCTCTATCACTACGAGACCGATGCCAAGGACGTCACCGTCTACGTGATCGACAGCGGCGTCGACGCCGCGCATCCGGATTTCGGCGGCCGGGTGAAGCCGGGTAAGGACTTCCTCAACGGCGGCTCGGACACCTCCGACGCCAACGGCCACGGCACGTATCTGGCGGGTGTCGCCGCGTCGAGGACTTTCGGCGTCGCGAAGGCCGCGCAGATCGTCCCGGTGCGGGTGATCGACGCACAGGGTGGAGGCTCCACGGACAAGATCATCGCGGGTATCGACTGGGTGACACAGAACGCACACCAGCCCGCGGTCGCCGTCCTCGGCATCGGCGGGACGGCCAACGACCGGCTCGACGCCGCCGTCCGCGCGCTTGCCGCGGTCGTCCCGATCGCCGTCCCGGCGGGCGGTGAGGCCACCGACGCGGGCAAGTTCTCACCCGCCAGGGTCGCCGAAGCCCTCACCGTCGGTTCGACGGACGCCAGTGACCAGGTCGGCTCCACCTCGAACTACGGCGAGGTCCTCGACCTGTTCGCACCCGGCGTGGACGTGCCGGGACCCAACGCCGGGGGCAGCGGCGGCAGGGTGCTCAGCGGGACGTCGTCGGCCGCGGCGCATGTCACCGGGGTGGCCGCGCTGTACCGCGCCCTGCATCCCGAGGTCTCGGCCGCGGACGTCGCGAAGGCGCTCGTGGACACCGCTTCGGCCGACGTCCTGACCGGCGTCCACGAAGGCACCGCGAACCGGTTGCTCCAGAGTCCTGGCGCGCAACTCAAGCAGGGATGACGTCCATCACCTGGGCAACAACTCCCGCCTTGCGGGACAGGCAGGTAACGTGCCTCACCTACCGATCCGAAGATGGGAAGGACCGGCATGTTCCGCAAGGTACTGGTCGCCAACCGGGGTGAGATCGCCATCCGCGCGTTCCGCGCCGGATTCGAGCTCGGCGCGGGCACGGTGGCTGTGTTCCCGCACGAAGACCGCAATTCGCTCCACCGGCTGAAGGCCGACGAGGCCTATGAGATCGGCGAACCCGGTCATCCGGTGCGGGCTTATCTGTCGGTCGAGGAGATCATCGCGGCCGCCAAGAAGGCGGGCGCGGACGCCGTCTACCCCGGCTACGGCTTTCTCTCCGAGAACCCGGATCTCGCGCGCGCGTGCGAAGAAGAAGGCATCACCTTCGTCGGGCCGAGCGCGGACATCCTCGAACTGACCGGGAACAAGGCCCGCGCGGTCAAGGCCGCGCGCGAGGCGGGCGTGCCGGTGCTGGGTTCTTCCGAACCGTCCTCCGACATCGACGCGCTGGTCGCCGCCGCCGAGAAGATCGGGTTCCCGGTCTTCGTGAAGGCCGTCGCCGGTGGTGGCGGGCGCGGGATGCGCCGTGTCGGCGAACCGGCCCAGCTGCGCGAGTCCATCGAGGCCGCCGCGCGCGAGGCCGAGTCGGCCTTCGGCGACCCGACGGTGTTCATCGAGAAGGCCGTCGTCGAGCCCCGCCACATCGAGGTCCAGATCCTCGCCGACGGCGAGGGCAACGTGATCCACCTCTTCGAACGAGACTGCTCGGTCCAGCGACGGCACCAGAAGGTGATCGAGCTGGCGCCCGCGCCGAACCTGCCGTCCGAACTGCGGGACCGGATCTGCGCGGACGCGGTCAAGTTCGCCCGCCAGATCGGCTACCGCAACGCCGGCACCGTCGAGTTCCTCCTCGACAAGGACGGCAACCACGTCTTCATCGAGATGAACCCGCGGATCCAGGTCGAACACACGGTGACCGAGGAGGTCACCGACGTCGACCTCGTCCAATCGCAGCTGCGCATCGCCTCCGGCCAGACGCTCGACGACCTCGGGCTCTCGCAGGACAAGGTGTACCTGCGCGGCGCCGCGTTGCAGTGCCGCATCACCACCGAGGATCCCGCCAACGGTTTCCGCCCGGACACCGGGATGATCAGCGCGTACCGCTCGCCCGGTGGTTCCGGTATCCGCCTCGACGGCGGGACCGCGTTCTCCGGCACCGAGATCAGCGCGCATTTCGACTCGCTGCTGGTGAAGCTCACCTGCCGCGGCCGCGACTTCCAGACCGCCATCGGCCGCGCGCGCCGCGCCGTCGCCGAGTTCCGGATCCGCGGGGTGGCCACGAACATCCCGTTCCTGCAGGCCGTCCTCGACGACCCGGACTTCCGCGAAGGCCGCGTCACGACGTCGTTCATCGAGGAGCGCCCGCATCTGCTCACCGCACGCCATTCGGCCGACCGCGGGACCAGGCTGCTGACCTACCTCGCCGACAAGACGGTCAACAAGCCGCACGGCGAGCGTCCGCGCACCCTCGAACCGCAGGTCAAGCTGCCGAAGCTGCCGAAGGACCTCGAACCGGCGCCCGGCTCGAAGCAGAAGCTCACCGAACTCGGCCCGGACGGTTTCGCACGCTGGCTGCGGGAGTCGCCGACCCTCGGCGTCACCGACACGACCTTCCGCGACGCGCACCAGTCCCTGCTCGCCACCCGCGTGCGGACCAAGGACCTGCTCGCCGTCGCGCCGATCGTCGCGCGGACCACGCCGCAGCTGCTTTCCCTGGAGTGCTGGGGCGGCGCGACCTACGACGTCGCGTTGCGGTTCCTCGCCGAGGACCCGTGGGAGCGGCTCGCGAAGCTGCGGGAAGCGGTGCCGAACATCTGCCTGCAGATGCTGCTGCGCGGCCGCAACACCGTCGGCTACACGCCGTACCCCACCGAGGTGACCAACGCCTTCGTCGAGGAGGCGACGGCGACCGGCATCGACATCTTCCGGATCTTCGACGCCCTCAACGACGTCGAGCAGATGCGCCCGGCGATCGAGGCCGTGCGTGAGACCGGTTCCGCCGTCGCCGAGGTCGCGCTCTGCTATACCTCGGACCTCTCGGACCCGGCCGAGAAGCTGTACACCCTGGACTACTACCTCAGGCTGGCCGAGCAGATCGTCGGCGCCGGGGCACACGTCCTGGCCATCAAGGATATGGCGGGCCTGCTGCGCGCACCGGCGGCGGCGCGGCTGGTTTCCGCGCTGCGCAAGGAGTTCGACCTCCCAGTGCATATACACACGCACGACACCGCGGGTGGCCAGCTGGCCACGTACCTCGCCGCGATCCAGGCGGGCGCGGACGCCGTCGACGGCGCTGTCGCGTCCATGGCCGGCACGACGTCGCAGCCGTCGCTGTCGGCGCTCGTCGCCGCCACCGACCACTCGGAGCGGCCGACCGGGCTCGACCTGCAGGCCATCGGCGACCTCGAGCCGTACTGGGAGAGCGTGCGCAAGATCTACGCGCCGTTCGAGGCCGGACTCGCTTCGCCGACCGGGCGCGTGTACCACCACGAGATCCCGGGCGGACAGCTGTCGAACCTGCGCACACAGGCGATCGCGCTCGGCCTCGGCGAGCGGTTCGAGGACATCGAGGCGATGTACGCGGCCGCCGACCGGATCCTCGGGCATCTGGTGAAGGTCACGCCTTCGTCCAAAGTGGTCGGTGACCTCGCATTGCACCTCGTCGGCGCGGGTGTCTCGCCGTCGGACTTCGAGGCGGAGCCGAACAAGTTCGACATCCCGGATTCGGTGATCGGCTTCCTGCGTGGCGAACTGGGCGACCCTCCCGGAGGCTGGCCGGAACCGTTCCGCACCAAGGCCCTCGAAGGCCGCGCGGAGCCGAAGCCGGTGCAGGAACTGTCCGAAGAGGACCGCAAGGGTCTGGCAGAGGACCGTCGCAAGACGCTGAACCGGCTGCTGTTCCCCGGGCCCACGAAGGACTTCGAAGCGCACCGCGAGCAGTACGGCGACACGTCGGTGCTGCCGTCGAAGGACTTCTTCTACGGGCTTCGCCCGGGTGAGGAGTACTCGGTCGACCTGGAGCAGGGTGTCCGGCTGCTGATCGAGCTGGAAGCCATCGGTGAGGCGGACGAACGCGGCGTGCGCACGGTGATGTCCACGCTGAACGGCCAGCTGCGCCCGATCCAGGTGCGCGACACCTCGATCGCGTCCGACATCCCGGCGACGGAGAAGGCCGACAAGTCCGATCCGAAGCAGATCGCCGCGCCGTTCGCCGGTGTGGTCACGCTTCAGGTGTCCGAGGGCGACGAGGTCGAGGCCGGTGCCACGGTCGCGACCATCGAGGCGATGAAGATGGAGGCGTCGATCACCGCGTCCACCGGCGGCAAGGTGTCGCGGCGCGCGATCAACGCCGTCCAGCAGGTCGAAGGCGGAGACCTGCTGCTGGTCCTGGAGTGACGTAGGCGGCGGCGCGGAGTTGCTGGTCAGCGCTGAGCGTGGAGGATTGGGGGCGTTGAACGTCCTAATCCTCCACGCGCCCTGCGGCTCAGCGAAGGGAACTCGCCTTTCACATACTGCTGAGGCGGCGGTGACGCGTCGATCAAGGGCGCCGGGAACATGGTTGGTCAAGGTGGTCGTGAGACCTGACATCGGGTTACCACTCGACTCGCCACTCACGACTCTCAGATCCGCAGGTGCATGCTGTTCCGGCGCGGGGCCTGGGCGGGGTCGAGGTAGACGGGCGGGGTGAACTCCGGGAGCCCGTCTTGGGCGATGCGGACTTTCCACTCGCTGCTGTGGATCATCCGATGATGGCGGCCGCAAAGCAGGACAAGGTTGTCGATTTTACTTTCGCCATGGTGCCGCCATTCGACGATATGGTGGGCGGTGCAGCGGAAGACGGGCATGTCGCAGCCGGGCCACGCGCAGCCTTTGTCGCGGGCGGTGAGCGCGTATTTCTGGGGGATGGTGACGGTGCGGGCACTGCGCCCCACATCCAACGGCTCCCCGGCTTTGCCGAGCACGACGGGTCGGATCCGGCAGTCGCAGGCCAGCATGCGGGCGTCGGTGGCGTTGAGTGGCCCGACCAGCTCCAACTGTGCCTCACCGAGGTCCCGCATCAGGTCTTCATAGGACATGGTGATGAGGATGTGGGTGGACTCCCCGGCTTGACCCGGTAGATCCGGGCTCGCGGTCTTCATGCGCACGTAGTCGCCGAAGGCGTCGCCGTAGCGTTCGGCCTGGGTTCGCGGATCGCGTTCCCCGTCCTCAGCTTTGCGGGGTTTCGCGAGCGGGTCGAGGTCGGTTTTCAGTCGCGCGTAGATCTCTTGGTCCACAGTGGCGACCACACCGAGGCTGCCATCACGATGACGGACGAACTTCAAGTGAGGGCAGGCCGGTTTAGGGTCGTCATCCTTGGGTTCTTTACCGTCGGGATCCAGGCGGGCGAGCAGGTTACGTCCGGCCTTGGCGATTTCCTTCGGCCCGGCGACCAGAGCGAGGTCGACGAGGATCTTCTCCGCGTCCCGCACCTTCTCCTCGGGCACGGTGGCCGGGATCTTGGCCAGCGTGTGGATGATCGGGTCGATCTGTGCGCCACCCACGGTGCCTTCGGCGGCGGCTGCGGCGGTCAGCGGGGCGACGGCTGGCACATCCTGACCGGTGAAAGCCGGTGTCGGATGCAGCGCCAGCACTCGCTCGGCGCGGGCTTTCGCGTCAGCGGGGGTCAGGCGTAGGTCTGCCTCGATCAGCCCGGCCAGCGAGTCATGTCCGGACACACCCCGCAGCCCGCGCCGGTGAATTTCCGCATAGACCTCGTATTGCTCGGCCAGGAGTTTCCGGACCGCGTTCTCGATTTCTATCGTGCGCGACAACAGCACACGTTTGTCGACGCGCCACCATTCGTGGCGAGTCGACTCGGGTACATCGGTGCTGGTCACAGCATCAACGTTAGCATCGTTCGAACATGTGTGCTAGCAGAATACGAGGTCTTTTTGAAGAGGTCGGAATCACTCGAAAGGGTAATCCGGAAAGTTGTGTAGTGCCCTTCGCGCGCGAAGCCGCGCTTCGCGGAAATGCGTTTCCTGCGGTGAGGTGTCGGCACCGCCGCGAGCGTCGGCGTCCTGCACGCCGCCACCGGCAACACCCACCACGAGACCGCACTGGGCATCACCAGCCTGACCGAGGACCGCGCCGGACCACACCAGATCGCCGATCTGGCCCGCAACCACTGGTGCATCGAGAACCGGCTGCACTGGGTCCGCGACGTCACCTACCGCGAAGACACCTCCCAAGTCCGCACCGGAAACGCCCCCCGCGTCATGGCGGTCCCGGGTGCGAAAGGGACTTTCGCCGTCAGCCGTTCAGCTGAACAGGCCGCGGATGTCGTCGGCGTCGAGTGAGCCGCCGAACGCGTTGCCGTCGTCCATGACACCGGCGAACAGTTCGGCCTTCTTCGCCTTGAGCGCCATCACCTTTTCTTCGATGGTGTCCTTGGCGATGAGGCGATAGACCATCACGGTGCGGGTCTGCCCGATGCGATGCGTCCGGTCGACGGCCTGTGCTTCGGTCGCCGGGTTCCACCACGGGTCGAGCAGGAAGCAATAGTCCGCCTCGGTCAGGTTCAGTCCGACCCCGCCCGCCTTGAGACTGATCAGGAACACCGGCGCCGCGCCCTCTTTGAACCGCTTGAGCACCGACGCCCGCTTCCGTGTCTTGCCGTCGAGATAGCAGTACTCGACACCTTCGGCGTCCAGCCGGTCGCGCACGATGTCGAGGAAGCCGGTGAACTGACTGAACACCAGCGCCCGGTGCCCGCCGGCCACGACGTCGCCGAGTTGTTCGAGGAGGGCGTCGACCTTGGCGCTGGCGAGGTTCCGGTGCTTCTCGTCCACCAGTCCGGCGTGCAGGCTCAGCTGTCGCAGCAGAGTCAGGGAGCGGAGGATGGTGAACCGGTTCCGGTTGAGGTCGTCGATCAGGCCGAGTACCTTCTGCCGTTCCCGTTGCAGATGTGTCTGATAGATCTTGCGGTGCCGTGGCGGCAGCTCGACTTCGAGGACCTGCTCCTGTTTCGCCGGCAGGTCGGTGAGCACCTGTTCCTTGGTGCGGCGGGTGATCAGTGGTTTGATCCGTCGTCGCAGCTGGGCTAGCAGGTCGGTGTCGCCGTCCCTCTCGATCGGGCGCGCGTAGAACTCGGCGAACCGGGCGGGGTTGGGGAACAGGCCCGGCGCGGTGATCGACAGCAGCGACCACAGCTCCATCAGGTTGTTCTCCATCGGGGTGCCGGTGATCGCGAGCTTGACCGGCGCGGGCAGCCGTCGCGCGCACTGGTAGATCCGCGACTGGTGGTTCTTGGCGAACTGCGCCTCGTCCATGATCAGCCCCGACCAGGGCAGGGCGGCGTAATCGTCGAAGTCGAGCCGGAACAAGGTATGCGAGGTGACGACGAGGTCCGCGCCCTCGGCGATTTCGTCGAGGGCCGTCCCCCGGCGTCGTGCGGTGTCCGAGATCGCCACCACGTTCAGTCCGGGGGAGAAACGAGCCGATTCGGCAGCCCAATTCGATACGACGCTGGTCGGCGCGATGATCAGGAAGGGCGGGAGATCGGGGTCCAGCCGCTTGGCGTGGCAGATCAGCGCCAGCGACTGCAGTGTCTTGCCGAGCCCCATGTCGTCCGCGAGGATGCCTCCGAGCTGAAACCTCCACAGGAAAGCCAGCCAGCGGAACCCGTCGAGCTGGTACGGCCGCAGGGTCGCGTCGAGTGTGTCCGGCGGTTCGACGACGTCCACGGTGTCGATCGAGCGCAACGCGTCGAGCTGGCGTTGCCAGTTCTTCGCCTGGCGGCCGACGACGCCGAGCGAGGCCAGTTCATCCCAAAGACCCACCTGGTAGCGGCTGATCCGCAGCGGGTCGCCAGGCGAGTCCTGTAAGGACCGCGCTTCTTCGATCAGGGTGCGCAAGGTTCGCAGTTCGGGCTTCTCCAGGGAGAAGTAGGCGCCGTCGGGCAGCAGCAAATGGGGTTGCCCCGCGGCCAGCGCCAGGAACACTTCCGTGAACGGGACTTCGCGGCCTTCGGCGGTGATCGAGATGCCGAGGTCGAACCAGTCCGTCTCACCGCGGATCTCTTCGGTGGACACGCCGATCGACAGCGTGTCGCTCACCTCGCGGTAGTCGGCGGGATCGCCGCTGATCTCGACGTCGATTTCCGGCCGGTCCGCGAGTAGCGGCAGCGATTCCGTGGTGAAGCGGAGGGTTTCGTTACCTCGCAGCGTTCTCGGCTGATTCGAGACCAAGCCGGGATCGAGCCCGGCCAGGATTTCCTTTTCCTTGGCGAGGTCGCGGTATCCGCTGTCCGGCCGTGCTTCCTGGTTCACCGGGGTGCGCAGCAGGCCATCCCCGACCTCGTAGATCCATTCCCAGCTGAGGTCGAGCGAGTGTCCCGACCCGTAGGCGGCGTTCAGTGTCAGCTTCGGATCGGAGATCGCCGGTGGGGTGAAGGACTCGTCGGACGAGATCAGCGGCGCGATATGGCGCAGCCGAGGGTAATAGCTTTCGCGGAACTTGGTCACCTGCTTGGCTGGAATCGCGATCCGCTCGCCTGCGAGCGCCAGCTGCTGAAGTGCCGGAGGCGCGGGCGTGGCGAGCCGGGCCAGCCGCAGCGGCCAGCGGGCGGGGTCGGGTTCCGCCTCGACGTCCGCGCGCTCGGTGTACAGCAGGCCGTGGCCGTCGGTACCGAGGAAACCGAGCGGAACGGCGTCGACCGGGTGCCCGCCGGCGGTGAGGGCCGGCGTGATGGCCAGTGATCCGGACGCCGTCGTCCGGGTGGCGTCCAAGGAGTACTCGGCGACGGCGGCGAGGACGACATCGCCGAGGTGTTTTTGCGAGTGGATCAGGCGTAGCCCGGCGGCGTGTGCCTCTTCGAGGACCGGCCAGAGCCTGCCGCTCTGAAACGAGCACAGGTCGATCGTTTTGGCCTGATAGGACTGATAGCCATAGCCCCCGGCCTGGTATAAGGCGTACAACTCGTTGAGGATCCGCGAGTGCGTGGGGTCGAGACCTTGGTAGCCGAGGTAACCGACGGAATTCCAGGCCAGGTTGCCACTGACCCAGCCCTTTTTCTTGCCAGGCTGCATCAGCTTGGCAAGAAGCCGCGCCGGTGTGCGTCCCGGCCTGCCGCGCTGGTTTCGCGAGCCGGGAATAAAGGTCAGCTCGAGTGCCATCGGTATGGTGCCGGGCGCGGTGTCCGGCGCCGAGCCGAGCAGCGGCTGTAGCGCCGACTCCCAGGCGGGTACCTTCGGCTTGTCTTCTCGAACCGGGCGGGGGCCGATCGCGGTCAGGACCAACGCCGCGACGTGTTTGCAGTTGTAGCCGACCGGGCAGGTGCAGCTACCCGCCTCGAAGGTCTCGCGTCGGTCGCCGAAGTCCGCCATGGTCTGGTAGACCCCGCCCATGCCGCTTACCTGCCCGGAGAGGACGCCGAGCTCCGAATCCCAGGCCATGGTGAGCACGTGGCCGTTTCGCGCGTAGGCGCGGCCCCTGGCGTAGGAGGTTTTCCCGACGACCCGCTCGACGTCCGAGGGCTGACCATTGAGAACCACCCGCTGCATCACGGCAAGATATCGGCCGCCGTTCGCCTGCCCCGTCCGACCCGCCGGTGGGGATCCGGTTCAGTGATACAAGAGGTTTCTGTGGCTCCTGGGGCGCACTACTCTGTCGCGGATGCTGATCAACGCCGTACCTCAGTTTCAGGGCGCACTGACCGAGCGCGCGCCGCGGTTGCCCGAAGGCTGTGTCGCGCTCGCCGAGCTGGCCGGGCATGTCTTGGGCGTGCCGGTGCACCACATCCGCCAGACCCGTGAGACGTCGCCCGTGGTCGACGGCGTCGCCAACCGCGCCGTCCTCATCGGAGAGAACCGGGCCGCGCAGCTCGCCGCGCTGGAGGCGCCGGGTGGGCCGGTGCTGACCATCGGCGGGGACTGCGGGGTCGAACTCGTCCCGATCGGCGTCGCGCGCTACCGCTTCGGCCCCGGCCTCGGGGTCGCGTGGTTCGACGCGCACCCCGATCTCAACACCGCCCAGACGTCGCCCTCAGGTGCTTTCCACGGCATGGTGCTGCGCTCGCTGCTCGGCGAGGGCGACCCGGACTTCGCCGCGAACCCGCCGGTCGAACCCGGCCGCGTCGTGCTCGCCGGGACCCGTGTCTTCGACGACGCCGAGCGGGCCGCCGTCGATCGCGGGCTGGTCGTCGAGACGCACGACATCGTCGCCGGGCTGGCCGGCGCGGACAAGGTGTACCTCCATCTCGACCTCGACGTGCTCGACCCCGGGGAGTTCGGCGGACTGAACTATCCGGAGCCGGGCGGGTTGACGATCGAGCGGCTGGTGGTGATGCTTCGCGGGCTGAGCGGCTTCGATGTCGTGGGCGCCGGGATCACCGAATGCGCCGGCACCGAGGTGCGCGCACTCGAGCCCGTGCTGGCGGTTCTCGGTGAATTGCTCACCGAAACGCGGTAACACTCCGTCACCGATCGGTGGAGCCGGTTCCGCCTTCGGCCGTTCGTACGTACCGCACGCGGCGTTTGCCGGACATTTGTCATCAAAATTCAAGGCGGACCCGTGATTTTGTCACGGCGGTGACAAGAAATCGGTTTCTTCTGCGGAACGTGACACATTTTCGGGCGACTTCGCGATGTGTTCGTTGTCACCTCACGACGATCGTGGGGTGCCCTGCACTGGGCGGAGCAAAGGAGCTGCGATGTCGCTGGAGCGCGGAATCGAACACGCTGCGCCGCTCGCGGCGCTCCCGCGCAAGCTGGCCGACATCCTGCGGCCCGAACTCGGCAGTCTCGCGAACGAGATAGTCGACGAGATCCGGGCAACAATTCCCGCGTACGCGCGCCCGCTCGACGGGCCCTACGGCAAGTCGATCCGGGCGGGTGTCGAGTACGCGATCACGCTGTTCGTCGCGCAGATCGCCGATCCCACCGCCTCGAAGGAACAGTCGCACGAGGTCCATCACCGGCTCGGGCAGAACGAGATGCGGGAGGGCCGCAGCCTCGACACCCTGCAATCCGCCTACCGGGTCGGCGCCCGGGTCTCGTGGCGGCGCATCATGCGCGTCGGCCGCCGCAGCGGGCTTTCATCCGCGGTGATGTCGCAGCTGGCCGACGCCATGCTCGCGTTCATGGACGAACTCGCGTCCGTCGCGCTGGACGGCTACCTCGAAGCGAAGGCACGCACGGCGGGTGCCTTGGACACGTGGCGCCGCAAACTGCTGCACCTGGTGCTGGAAACGCCGCCCGCGCCGTCGAAGGCGATCGCGGAACTCGCGCAACTGACCGGCTGGACGGTGCCCGAACGCGCGACCCCGGTGGTGCTGCGGCCGGTCAACGACACCGTCAGACCCCGGCGGCACAACGTTGTCGATTCGGACGTCCTTGCCGAACTCGACTGTGCTGAGCCGCGACTGGTCATTCCCGGCGAGATCTCCGGCGCCCGCCTTGCCACCCTGCAGGCCGCGCTGCCGGACTACCGGCTGTCGATCGGCCCGTGCCGTCCGCTGGATTCCGTCGCGGACTCCCTCCGCTGGGCGCGCGACGCCCTGCACCTCTCCGAACGCGGGATCGTCCCGTGCCGCCGGGTGATCCGGGCCGAGGACCATCTGGCGACCCTGCTCGTGAACGCCGACACCGAACTGACCGGCCAGCTGCGCGACCGCCTGTTCGCCCCGCTCGCCGAGATGACCGGCAAGCAGCAGGAACGGCTGCTCGAAACCCTGCGCGCCTGGCTCGACAGCCAAGGCAACGTCGTCGACATCGCCGAACGGCTCCAGGTGCACCCGCAAACCGTGCGGTACCGCATGCGGCAGCTGCAGGCGACCTTCGGGGAGCACCTGCGTGATCCGGGGGCGCGGTTCGAGATGGAACTCGCGCTGCGGGCCGGTGTCGCACCTCTCGCCGGACGGTCGGCTACCGAACCCGCGATCCCGGAAGTGCTTCCGGTGCCACGGCGTAGTCCACAGTGGACGCCAGGCTGAGCGGAGCGGCGACCGCGTCCAGTAGACGGCTCAAAAGTGTCCGCGCCGCCGGATTTCCGACAAGTGACAGAGCGTCGGCGGCGGTTTTGAACGCAAGATCCCCTTCTTCGGAACTGGCGGCCAGCGCGGTGGCCGCCAACCGGGTGTCGGCCAGCGGCCGTGGTGGCGGTGAAGCCGACAGAGGGACAACTCGTCGAACCCGGACGTCAACTTCGTGCTGGATCTGTGGCAGGTCGCGAAGGAAGGTACGGAGGTGCGCGCCGCCGCCGAACGAGCCCTGCGCTCGGGCGAACCCGCACCGCTGGTCTCTTATCTCACCACCGGCATCCATTCGGCGAACTTGACGGACTGGCTCGGCTGGATCAGGAAGAAGGGCCAAGCCGACCGGCGGCTGTTGTTCGAACT
Organism: Amycolatopsis sp. NPDC051071; assembly: GCF_040682875.1. NCBI lineage: Bacteria > Bacillati > Actinomycetota > Actinomycetes > Pseudonocardiales > Pseudonocardiaceae > Amycolatopsis > Amycolatopsis sp. NPDC051071. The sequence continues at coordinate 21,303 of NZ_JBFBBY010000050.1, forward strand.
GCGGACCAGGGCGGAGCAGAGCCGGGTCCATCCGGCACTGGTCACGGGTGCGAACGCGGCGCTGGCCGGTACCGACAACGACGTCGAACGGTTCCTGCGTCTCGGGCAGTACGAAGACACGTCGTTGATTCAGGCAATCCGGTCGCAGAGTCCGGAGATCCAGGGTGGGTATCTGCGCGGTCTCACCTCCGCCCTCGTCTCCGTGGGCGGAGGTGCCGACGCGTCATGGCGGGTCGTTCCCGGTAGGGTCGACGCCACCTGTCAACCCGCGAGCGCCACCCTGAACAGTGGAGACGACGAGGACCTGCGCTTCATGAACGAAGCGCGGTCTCGTCGTGGTCAACGTCCGGCGGGCGGCTCCGCGTCGGGGCATTGACGTTCCGGAGCCCGGGGCAGACCGACCTGGTTGACACCGAAGCAAACCTGGTTCCCAGGGCCGGAGGACATCCCGCTCAGCAGGGAGTCGAGATTCTCCTTCACGCCGCAGCCGGCGAACCTGGGCAGGGTGAATCCCCGGTACAGCGGGTCGGGCGAGTTCGGGTCGGTCCGCAAGACACCGCCGTATGCCGTGTCGTACTTCGTTCCCCGCAGATTCAGTTCGAGCGGCTCGGCTGTCACACAGTTGTCCCCGACGTCGAGGTCGACGCCGTTGACGGTGAAGTTGCTCAACCGGCCGTAGCCTTGGACCTTGACTGTCGCGGTCGAACTGCCGTCGGGTTCCGAGATCACCGTCCCGGCGGCGTCGATGAGGGTGTTGCCGGTGCGGTAGTCGGTCGGCAGCAGATCCATCGTCCCGTTGATCGGCAAGAAGCCGAAGCCGAGCAGGTTCAGCTTGCTCGGCGGCTGGAGCGCCGTGCCGCTGATCTCGCTCGTCGTCCGGTCGAGGTAGACGGTCCAGATCGCGTTGAACATGAACCCGGGCTTCAACCGCGCGACCGCGCCGACCTTGCTGATCGTGGCCGTGTTGATCAGTTCGAACGGGAGCAGCGGGATGACGATGATGTTCGGGTCCGGCGGGTCGTCCGCCGCCAGGACATCATCCTGCCGTTTCTGTTCGCCCGGCTTCCTGGTCCCTGGTTCGGCCCCTTTCAGTGGCAGCAGCACGACGCTGCCGAGCGTCGGGTCCTGGCCAGGTGCCTGGGTGCAGGTGATCGGCTTGAGCGGGGTTTCGGCCGACGGGACGGTCAGTGCGAGGGACGGCGCGCCCGTCGACAGCTGGAGTTCACCCTCGACGGTCATCACGATGTCGGGGACCCTGCCCGTCGCGACCAGGCTCAGGTCACCGGTGGCGGGCACCTTGGTCACCGGGATCGAGAGAGTCACCGGGACCGGGGTCTTCTTGTCCGCGCGGGTGGCGGTGAGCTCGACGGAGGCGGCGCCTTCGATCTCGGCCACGTCGCCGAGTGCGCCCGCGGGGATGGTGAACGTGAGGGAGAAGTCCTTGAGCTGTACGGGCTTTCCGGTGGCGACGACCTTCGGCAGGGTGGCCTTGGTGTCCACTGTGACCAGTCGCTCACCGACCGGATCCGGGAAGACGCAGGTGTTCGCGAGGCTCTTGTGCGCGGAATCGGCGCCCTGCAGCGGCGGTGCGGGCGGAGCCGACGGATCGGTCGCCGCCGACGAAGCCAGCGCGCCGTTCACCCCCGCGAGCAGGATGACGCCCGCCAGAACGGGAAACCTCCCGAATGCCCGGCGAACCTGCTGTCCCATAGGGGGTTCCTTTCGTGTCGTGCGATGGAGACCGTGCGGGGCAGGCGTCCCCGCCCCGCACGGATGGTTCATCAGGTGATCGGGATCGCCGGGCTGAACGCGCGGTTCTGCGCCGGGTTGGTGATTTTCACCGTGCAGTTGAAGTTCCAGGCGGTCCAGGTGCCGTCCTTCTTGTGGAAGTCCAGCGGTGCGTTGATCGTGTTGCCGAGAGAGGCGGTCGCCGAGCCGGGCGTGCCGGCGGTGAACGTGGGTACGGTGGTGCCCGCGTCCTGGACGATGTTGAACGTCCTCGGTCCCGGCACGTACGGGTTGATCTGCGTCGGGACGTTCAGGTTCGCCACTGTCGCCGACGCGGGTGTGGCATTGGTGACCGTGACCGGCATGTTGGCCTTGCCGCGGACGCCGTCGTAGTTGGCGGCGTTGAGCAGCGCGTTGATGGTGGCGTTGATGGTGGCGGAGCCGCCGACGGACGCCGGCGTGAAGGTGGCACCCGAAGCGACCGAGCTCGGTCCGGTGAAGTTCGCCTTCACGTCCAGCTGCTGCTGGCCGATGCCCGGGAAGTTGCACATGTACGCGACGGTGCCGGTGGCGTAGTTGGTGGCGGCCGCGGCCGTGCCGGCGGTGAGCACGGCGACCGCGCCGAGCACGACGGCGGTGGTGGCGACGCCTGCTGACAACTTGCCAAGTCTACGGGACATACCTGTCATCTCCTTTGATCCAGTTTACGTCTCGGGCAGCTTTCCCCATGCGCCTTTCGGCGAATTCTTCTGATCAAATATGCTCGACTTGAGCGGCTATCTCGGTGGTGGGGTAAACCGAGGTTACCCGCGAGTTATGTACGTAACAAGGATTCATGTCGACATGTTTCAGAGTGGGTGAGGAGCCCGTTCTTTCTTGTCATTGGCCGCTGAATGCGATTATGAAGTTTGTCCAAGGATGACAAAGACGGGGCCGATCGGTGGAACCGGGTTAACATTTCGCGCATGCCTTCAGACAATCGACGATCCGTGACACGGCGCGTGACGAGTAGTGCGATAGCCGTAATGATCGCCACGGTTTCCCTTTCCGGCATCGCCCACGCCGCGCCCACCGGTGAACCGCGGCCATGGGGGAGCAATGATTACGCGCAGGGGCAGGGCTCTGTGCCCGCGTCGGCGCTCGGCGCAAGCGCGGTGTCCGCGGGTGCGCTCACCCATCTCGCCCTCAAGGACGGCGGTGTGATCGCCTGGGGCAACAACAGCTACCAGCAGACCGATGTCCCGGTCGCGGCCAGTTCCGGGGTGTCGGCGATCGCCGCGGGCTGGGCACACGAGCTGGCGCTCAAGAACGGCGGCGTCATCGCCTGGGGCAACGGGTTCTACGGCCAGAACGTCGTGCCGGCCGCCGCCACCTCCGGGGTCACCGCGATCTCTACCAGCGCTTACTTCAATCTGGCGCTCAAGAACGGCGGCGTGCTGAGCTGGGGTTCGCGAACCGTGGTCCCCGCTACGGTTTCCTCGGGCGTCACGGCGATCTCCGCCGGTGGCGATCACGGGCTGGCGCTGAAGAACGGCGGGGTGATCGGCTGGGGAAGCAACGGAAAAGGCCAGATCACGGTACCTGCGGCGGCGACGTCCGGGGTCAGCGCTGTTTCGGCCGGGCTCCGGCACAGCATCGCGTTGAAGAACGGCGGCGTCATCGCCTGGGGCGACAACACCTCCGGCCAGGCAACGGTTCCGCTGGAAGCGCGGTCCGGCGTCGTCGCCATCGACGCCGGGTTCAACCACAACGTCGCGCTGAAGTCCGATGGCAGCGTCTTCGCCTGGGGCAGCAACGTGAAGATGGAGAGCCGGGACGCCACGTCGGATCCGCCGACGGATTTCTGGAAGTTCTCCGGTGTCTGCGCTCCGGTCTACGCTGTTTCCGCAGGTGAAAGCACTGGGGTCGCGTTGGTGGACCCGACCGCGCCGCAGTTCTGCTGACAGTGCCGTGGAGGCCTCCTTCCCCACCATGAGAGTTGGGCAAGGAGGCCTTCACGGCGCTGGACGTACTACTACAGGTTCGACTTCATGTTCAGGTTGATCGTGTTGCCCGGACCCGAGATCAACGCGCCCAGCGCGAGGTCGTTGATGAAGCAGTCCTTGAAGTCGGGGATGGTGAACACTCCCGACGACGGGATCGTCTCGGCGAACAGGTCCACGTTCTTCGAAATCAGGGTCAGATCGAGCGGCTTGACCGTCTTGCAGGCGTTCGGCACCGTCGGGAGCGGGATGACCGGCCAGAACAAGCCGACCACGATGTTGTCGATCAGCATGTTCGCCTGAGAACGGGTGGTCAGGTCGCCGTTGGCCAGCGTGCCGGTGACCGGGCCGGTCGGCTCGATCCGCACCCGGGCCTTGATCTTGAAGACGCCCGAGACCAGCGAGATGTTCGCCGTCGAGGGCGGCAGGGACAGGTTGCCTCGGATCCCGACGTTGTCACCGTCGATGACGAGGGCGCCGTTGAGCTGGCCGGGGCCGAGGTCGAGGGCGCCGCCGGTCTTCTTGACCACGGCCTTCCCGGTGACGGTGTAGGACACCGGGATCTCCACCGGGTCGTCCGCGAAGGCGGGCGTGGCGGCGGCGAGGCTGCCTGCCACGGCGATCGCGGAGGTGAGCGCGACGACCGTGCCGAGACGGCGGCGGGCGGTTTTCGGGCGCGTTCGACCAAACATAAGTTTCTCCTCGTTTTCTCTCCTGATTTGTACCGCGGACTAAATGCGGAATGACCGGTTTGTCATCGGGGGATGAGGTCGGTGATGACCCAGTTGTCGCCTTCGCGTTCGGCGGTGACCGAAAGCTGCGCGGCGGCCGCTGTCGAAGAATTGTTGTCGGCTCGTGTCGCCGCTTGATCGAGGAATACCAGCAGCCGCGCGCGGCCATTGGTGAGTTCTTGGACGGCAGCCGAGGAGACTCGGGTCGTGAGGACGAGTTTCTGCGCCGGAGCCTTTTCCCTGACTTGGGCGAACAACTGGTTGTAGGACTCCAGTGCCTTACCCCGCAAAACCGAAGAAGCCGCCTTTTCCGTGACGTCGGTCCGGTCATAGGAATAGGAGAAGACCTTGTTGAGCGCCACCGTCACCGCCGCGTTCACCTCGGCCGTCGCGCCGACGTCGGTGAGCGCGGTGTTGGCCGCCGACGGCGCCGACGAGATCGACCTCGCCTCCAGCGTGAACCAGGCTCCCGCCGCGACCAGTACGGCCGCCGCGACCAGCAGGATCAGTGGCAGCTTCGGCCGCCGGGACGGCCTGTCGGAGGTCTCTTCGGTGACGGTTTCGGCCGCGGTCTCGGGACCGGGTTCGGGCGAGGGCTGGGTCTCGGCATCGGTGTCGGCCGTGGTGGTCATCGCGCACCCACCGGAAGCTGGTCGAGCGCGCTGAGTTTCCAGCCTTCGGCGGTCCTGGCCAGCCCGGCGGCGAACCGGTTGCGCTTCGTCGTCGACGCGGCGCCTTCGCGTGCCATGGTGATCTCCACCGAAGCCAGCATCTTGGCCGTTCCCGCGTGGTCGTCCAGTTCGCTGATCGCCGCGTCGAGCACCTTGCCGGTCGACACCGTCGCGTTCTTGGCGAGCGTCTGCTTCGTCGCGTCGTCGGTCTTCCCCAGCTGATCGTGCAGTGGACCGGTCGACGCGGCGAGCCAGTCGGCGATGCCCTGGTCGATCCGGTGGTGGTCGAGGCTGGTCAGCCGGGCGACGAGTTCGCGCCCGTTGCGCAGCGCGTCGTCCCGTGAGTCCCCGTAGGACACCGCCTGGGAACTCGTCGCGGTGAACCAGCTGTATCCGGCCCACCCCGCGAACGCGCAGGCCGCGGCGAGCACCGCGATCGCGATCTTCAGTTGCGCAGCCACAACATCTCCTCGAGGCTGGTGGACGTCGGCTGGCCGTCGGCGCCGAAGCCGCCGGGGATGGCGGCGGGCGGCACCCCGCCCTTTGGCGCGTTCTGCGAACCGCGGACCGAGCTCGGATTACCCTTTTCCAGCGTGCACGCGGCACCGGTGTTGAACGGCAGTGCCGAGAGTTCCGCGCTGCTGCGGATCGTCGTGCCCTCGTAGCCCTTGGTGCACGGCATCGGGTCGAAGAACGTCAGTACCAGCCCGACCTTCCCGGATTCGTCGTCGATCGCCGCGTCGACCGCGGACACCGCCTTCGGGGTGTTGATCAGCAGCTGACGCAGGCCGTCGGTACGCGTGGAGAACACGTGGGACGTCGTGAGCAGGTTCGCCAGCAGGATCGGCAGGCCCGGCTGGTTGTCGCGCAGCAGCCCGGAGATCTGGGTCGCCGCGTCCGGCGCGGTCGCGATCAGCTTCCGCAGGTCACCGTCCGAACTGGACAGCTGCTCGGCGAACGCCTTGGTGTTGCTGCTGAATTGGCGCCACGCCTGCGACGAGTCGACCTGGGTCCGCAGCACGGTCGAGCCGTCGGTGAGCAGCTTCTCGGTCTGCGGCAGATGCGTCGCGGCCTGTTTGGTGAAGTCGGTGGTGGTGTCGAGCAGCACCTGCAGGTTCGCGCCGGAACCACGCAGGGCGTTGTCGAGTTCGTCCACCACCGTCCGCAGGTCGTCGGTCGGCACGGACGCGGTCAGCGAGTCCAGGTCGGTCAGCAGATGCTGCACCGGCAGCGGAACGCTCGTCGCCTCACGCGGGATGAGTGAACCTTCGCCGAGGAACGGACCGTCGCCGGTCCGTGGCTGCAGGTCGACGAACTGCTCGCCGACCGCGGACCGGTTCGCCACGACGGCCCGCGAGTTCGCCGGGATTCGCGGCGCGTCGTCGTCGATCAGCAGGTCCGCCTCCATACCGCCGCCGGTCAGCCGCAGTTCGCCGACCCGGCCGACGGCGACGCCGCGATAGGTCACCTCGCCATTGGTGAACAGGCCGCCGCCGTCGGTCAGCGCGAGTTTCACGGTGTACCCGCTCGCGCCGAAGAGCCGGTCGAGCCCCGCGTAGTTGGCCCCGACGAACGCCGTCGTCGCCAACGCGATGATGACGAACGCGATCACCTGGATCCGGATGCGCGCGGTGAGCATCAGCTACCTCCTGGCGACGGCAGCGGCAGCGTGGGCAGCCCCGGCGGAGTGCCTTCGCCCTTGGGTGGGAGTTCGACGCCCGGTGCGGGGATGAGCGAGGCGTAGACGTTCAGGTAGTCGCCCTTGATCCCGCCGAGGACGGCGTCGGTGAACGGGAACGTCGGCAGGATCTCCAGCGACTCGGGCAGGCTCTGGCCGGCGTCGGCGAGCCGTTTGAGGATCGGCGCGAGTGCGGTCAGGTCGGCGACCAGGTCGTCCCGGCTCCGCTTGATCACGTCGACGCCGACACCGGAGAGCTGATCCAGCGCCTGCAGCATCGAGACCAGTTGCGTGCGCTGATCCGACAGGCTTTTGAGGCCGGGGCTGAGGTCGGTGAGCGCGCTCTCGACCTGGGTCTTCCGGTTGGCCAGCGTCGTCGACAGCCGGTTGAGCCCGTCGAGCGCGGAGGTGATCTCCGTCCGGTGCGCGTCCAGATTGGACACCAGTTGTTCCACACTGGACAGGAACGAGCGGATCTCCTCCTCGTTGCCGTCCATCACCTTCGACAGCTCGCGGTTGATGGTCTGCAACTGCCCGATCCCGCCGCCGTTGAGCAGCAGGGAAAGCGCGCCGAAGACCTCCTCGAACTCCGGGTTGCGGTTCGTGCTCGCGACCCGGATCACCGCTTTGTCGCCGAGTCTGCCTTCGGCCTTCGCCGCGCTCGGGGCGAGTTCGATGAACTTCTCGCCGAGAAGGCTGGACTGGCGCAGCCGGGCGACGGCGTTGGCGGGCAGGAGGACATCGCCGTTGACGACCAGGACGGTCTCCGCCGTCCAGCCGTCTTTGCCGAGCTGGATCGTCTCGACCCGCCCGACCGGGACGTCACCCACCTTGACCGCGGCCTGCGGGACCAGGTCGAGTACGTCGGCGAACTCCACGGTCACCCGGTACGGATGGTCGCCGATGTCCGCGCCGCCGGGCAGCGGGAGGTCGTAGACGCCCTTGAAGTCGCCCGAGCAGCCGGTGAGCGCGACGCAGCAAGCGGCGAATACGGCGATCACCCGTTTCGCGGTCATCTGCGTCCCCCTTGGCCGGTGTAGGTGTCGCCGGCGACCGGCAGCGGGAGCGGGGCGTAGTCGAGCAGGATGCCGCGTCCTTGCAGTTTCCCGGTCTTCGGGTCCACGGCTTCGAGCACGTTCGACACCGCCAGCGGGATCGTGTCGAGTGTCTCCGCCAGCGCGGCGCGCTTGTCGACCAGTGTCCCGGTGGTCACCGCCAGTTTGTCCACATTGGACTTGATCAGCGCGCGGTTGTCGCGGATGAACTTCTGGATCTCCGCGAGCGCGCCGCCGAGGCCGTTGAGCGCGCGGGCGAGTTCGTCCTTGTTCCGCGCCAGCGTCCCGGTCACCGAAGCGAGCTGCTTGTTGACCTCGCTGACGTTCCGGTCGTTGGTCGCCAGCATGGAGGTGAACCGCTGCAGCTCGTCGACGGTGGCGAACAGGTCCTCCGAGTTGCCGGAAAGGGTCCTGGCGAGGTCGGCGAAGTTGCGCACCGACTCGTTGAACGGCTTGCCGTTGCCCTGCAGGTTCTTCGCGCCGGTGCGCAGCAGATCCGAGAGCGCGCCGTCGGCGTTCGCGCCGTTGGGCCCGAGTGCCTTGGCGAGGGTGTCGAGGCTGGAGTAGAGCTGGTCGAGTTCCACCGGGGTGCCGGTGCGTTCCATCGGGATCACCGCGCCGTTGTCCAGCCGGTTCCCGGTGCGGGTGAGCTTGGTGAACTGGACGTACCGGTCGGCGACCACGCTCGGCGCGACGACGAGGACGTTCGTGTCGGCCGCGATCGGCGTCGAGCCGTCGACGGTCAGTACGACCTGGACCTGTTCCCCTTGCGGGGTCACCGATTCGACCTGGCCGACCCGGACGCCGAGCACCCGGACGTCCGATCCGCTGTAGACACCGACCGCACGCGGGAAGTACACGGTGACCCGGTCGAGCCCGCTGCCGGAGAAGATCCACCAGAGGCCGCCGACGACGACCAGTGCGAGCACGAGGGCGAGGGTGACGAATCTGTTGATCACCGGCGACCTCCCGGCATCGGCGGGGTGCAGGGATCCCGGTTCTCCGGGATGAGCCCGCACAGGTAGCTGTCCACCCAGCGCCCGTTGCCGACCGTGTTGTTCACCATCCGGAAATACGGTGCGGCGAGGTCGAGGCTCTTGGCGAGATTGTCGTTCTGCCGCTGCAGGATGTCGGTCACCTCTCCGAGCCGGCCGAGCGCGCGGCCGAGCTGGTCCTTGTTGTCCTTCACCAGTCCCGAGAGCTGGGTGGCGAGATCCTGCGACCCGGTGAGCAGGTCGTGGATCGCCTGCCGCCGGTTGTCCAATTCGGTCAGCAGGAGGTTGCCGTCCGACAGGAGCTTGGCGAAGTCGTCGTTCGAGTCCGCGAGCGTGGTCGTGAGGCCGTGGGCGTTCGAGAGCAGGCTGGCGAGTTCGGTGTCTCGTGAGGACACCGTCTTCGACAGCGACGACAGCCCGTCCAGCGCCTTGCGGATGTGCTCCGGCGAGTTCTTGAACGTGTCGCTGAGCGTGGTGAAACTCTCGGCGAGCTGATCGGTGTCGATCGCGCCCGCCGTGTCGGCCAGCCCGTTGAACGCCTCGGTGACGTCGTAGGGCGTCACGGTCCGGGTGCGGGGGATGACCTGCTTCGGGTTCTGCACCTCCTCGCCGGTCGGGCGCAGCGAGAGGAACTTGCGGCCCAGCAGGGTTTTGATCTTGATCTCGGCGGCGGTCTTGTCACCGACCCACGCGTCCTTGACCCGGAAGCTGACCACCACGTGGTCCTCGGCCAGTTCGACGTCGCTCACCTCGCCGACCTTGATCCCGGCGATCCGGACCTCGTCGTCGGCCTGCAACCCGGCCGCTTCGGAGAATTCGGCCTGGTAGATGGTCCCGGATCCGATGATCGGGAGGTTCTGGTAATTGAGCGTCGCGGTCAGCAATCCGGCCGCGACAGCGCTGCCGACGACTCCGACGACGATCGGGTTCCGTTCCTTGAAAGGCTTCACGACGTGCACCTCTCCGCCGTCGCCGGCACCCCCCGAGCGGGGTCGCTGCGCAGTACGGCCGAGCACAGGTAGAAGTTCATCCACGATCCGTAGGAGGCGATCCGGCCCAGTTCGTTCAGCTTCTTCGGCAGCACGGTGAGGAACTGCTCGACGTTCGCCTTGCCGGAGTCGGTCGTCAGTTGCTCCGAGAGCGAGTCGAGGCCGTTGATGCTGTCCTTGAGCGCCGGCCTGCCTTGTTCGAGCAGTCCGGCCGTGGCGGTGGTGAGCTCGCCGAGCCCGGAGATGGCTTCGCCGATCTCGGTGCGGTCTCCGGCGAGGCCGGAGACCAGCTCCCGCAGCGTCGAGACCAAAGTGGACAGTGCGTCACCCTTGCCGTTGATGGACTTCAGCACGGTGTCCAGATTCGTGATCACCTCGCCGATCACCTTGTCGCGGCCGGCGAGCGTGGTGGTCAGCGAACCCGTGTGGGCCAGCAGGCTTTCCACCGTGCCGCCCTCGCCCTGCAGCACCTGGACGATCTCGCCGGAAAGCTGGTTGACGTCCTTGGGTGACAACGCCTGGAACAGCGGTTTGAAGCCGTTGAACAGTTCCGTCAGGTCGAGCGCGGGAGTCGTGCGCTCCAGCGGGATCTCGGCGCCCGGCTTCAGCAGCGCGGTGGTGCCCTTGCCGCGTTCGAGTGCGATGTAGCGCTGGCCGACCATGTTGCGGTACTTGATCACCGCGTTCACGTCGGCGGGCAGCCTACGCTCGGAGTCGAGGGTGAATTTGACGCGGGCGAGGCTGTGGTCGGCGATTTCGAGTTCCGCGATCTGGCCGACCCGGACGCCGGAGATCCGGACGTCGTCGCCGACGTTCAGCGACGTCGCGTCGAGGAATTTCGCGCTGTAGGTCTTGGTGTCGCCGAGGCCGGTGTTGGTGATGGACACCGCCAGCACCACCGTGGCCAGCGTCGTGACGATGACGAAGATCAGCCCCTTGATCAGCGGGCTCACGAAGTTCCTCATCGCAGGGTCACCTCCGTGCCGCGGTAGAGCGGGCCGACCAGCACGCTGCCCCAGGCGGGCACCTGTGCGGCCGGGACGCCGATCGACGGCGCCACCAGGGTGGAGATCAGTTCCCGTTCCTGCGGGGAGTTCGCCAAGCCGAGGTCGTTTTCCGCGCCCGGCAGCAGCGGCAGCGCGCCGGTGTCCTTGCCGGTCGCCGCGATCCCTTGGCTCATCAGGCCGTTCGTCGGGTAGCAACGCGGCTCACCGGTGGCGTTGTACACCGGATCGTCCTTACCCGGCACGTACTTGCCGCGCGGCTGGGTGATGGTGATTTCCGCGTGCAGGCCCGGCTCCTTGGTCCCCGCGCCCAGCACCTTGTCCATCTGCGGCTTCAGTTTGGCCAGCGCGTCCAGTGTGCAGCCGAAACTCGGCGAGTACTTCGCGCCGATTTCGAGCGGGGCGCGGCTGTCGGCGGCGAGCGCGATGATGTTGGCGCGATTGTTGATAAGGAACGTCGTGACCTGCTGGGAGGACGACGTCACCTGCTGGTACACCGTCGCCAGTTCGGCCTGCTTCTCCTGGATGGTGTCGAGGGTGACAGCCGAGGCACTGAGCGCGTCGAGGAGATCCGGCGCGATGTCGCCGTACAGCTTCGAAACCGTGGCGAGGTCACGGATGTTGTCGTTCAGCGTCGGCAGGTTCGGATTGAACTTCTGAAGGTAGTCGGCGGCGGTGGCCAGGGTGTCGCCGATCTGGTCGCCCCGGCCCTCCAGCGCGGTGGCGACGGTGGTGAGCGTGGTGGCGAGCTTCTGCGGCTGCACCGCCTTGAGCAGCGGCAACAAGTTGTCGAAGACACGCTCCAGTTCGATCGCGTTGGCCGACCGGTCCTGGCTGATGACGTCGCCGGAGGCCAGGGGTGGCGCGGTCGTCCTGTCCGGAATGGACAGTTGCACGTACCGCTCACCGAACAGGGTCTTCGGGACGAGCAGGGCGGAAACGTCCTTCGGCAGCTGCGAGACCTTGCCCGGCTCCATGGCAAGGTCGATCTCCGCACCGGCCGGGGTCGCGCGGACGTCGCGGATCTCGCCGACCAGCACACCCCGTGCCTTGACCTGCCCGCCGACACGCAACTGGTTGCCGACCCGGTCCGCCTGCAGCGTCACCGGAACCGACGTGACGAAGTCCTTCTGATAGATCTTGATCGACAGCAGCACGAGGGCGGACATCACCACGAGGAACAACACCCCGGCTGTCCGGACCCCGGCCTTGCTCATCCCGCGCCGGCTCATCCGGCCACCTGCACCGTCGTGGTCGCGCCCCAGATCGCGAGGCTGAGGAAGAAGTCGAGCACGCTGACCGCCACGATCGCGGTCCGCACACCACGGCCGACCGCCACGCCGACCCCGGCGGGGCCGCCACTCGCGCGGAAGCCGTAGTAGCAATGGGCGAGCACGATCACGACACTGAACACCAGCACCTTGCCGAACGACCAGAGGACGTCGCCGGGTGGCAGGAACAGCAGGAAATAGTGGTCGTAGGTGCCCGCGGACTGGCCGTAAAACCAGACGGTGATCTGACGCGAGGCGAGATACGAGGTCAGCAGGCCGATGGCGTACAACGGGATGACCGCGAGGAAGCCCGCGATGATCCGGGTGGTCACCAGGTACGGGACGCTCGGGATGCCCATCACTTCCAGCGCGTCGATCTCCTCGGAGATCCGCATCGCGCCGAGCTGCGCGGTGAACCCGCAGCCGACGGTGGCCGAAAGCGCCAGGCCCGCGACGAGCGGCGCGATCTCCCGCGTATTGAAGTACGCGGAGACGAAGCCGGCGAAGGCCGACGTGCCGACCTGGTTCAGCGCCGAGTAGCCCTGGAGCCCGACGACCGTGCCGGTGAACACGGTCATCCCGATCATCACGCCGATCGTGCCGCCGATGACCGCGAGCGCGCCGCTGCCGAAGCTGACCTCGGCCAGCAGGCGGGTGATCTCGCGGAGATAGCGGTGCAGTGCGCGTGGCACCCAGGCGAGTGCCTTGAGGAAGAAGAGGATCTGGTCGCCGAGCGTGTCCAGGAACCCGAACCGGCGGTCCACGGCTTCGCGGGCCCGCGTCGCGCGGGTGGGTGTCGTCGTGGCCATCAGCTGCCCTTCGCCGGGACGAGCTGCAGGTAAAGCGTCGTCAGCACCAGGTTCAACAGGAACAGGAGGAGGAACGTGATCACCACGGATTGGTTCACCGCGTCACCGACGCCTTTCGGGCCGCCTTTGGGATTGAGCCCGCGATAAGACGCGACGATCGCCGCGACGAAACCGAAGATGACCGCCTTGATCTCACTGATCCAGAGGTCCGGCAGTTGTGCCAGTGCGGAGAAACTGGCGAGATAGGCACCCGGTGTCCCGTTCTGCATGATGACGTTGAAAAAGTAACCGCCGAGGACGCCGACCACGCTGACCATTCCATTGAGGAATGCGGAGACGCCCATCGCGGCGAGCACCCTCGGCACGATCAGGCGCTGGATCGGGGAGACCCCGAGCACCTCCATCGCGTCGATCTCCTCGCGGATCGTGCGGGACCCGAGGTCCGCGCACATCGCCGACCCGCCGGCACCCGCGATCAGCAGCGCCGTCACGATCGGGCTGGCCTGCTGGATGATCGCCAGCACACTCGCCGCGCCGGTGAAGGATTGCGCGCCGATCTGCGCGGTCAGCGACCCGATGTGCAGTGCGATCACCGCACCGAACGGGATCGCGACCAGCGCCGTCGGCAGGATCGACACACTCGCGATGAACCAGAACTGCTGGATCAGTTCGCGGGCCTGGAACGGCCGCCGGAAAGTCAGGCGGACGACATCGAGGCCGAGTGAGTAGAGCCTGCCGGTCTCCCGGAGTGCACCCGCACCGGGAAATGAGGGTGCGTTCGTCCGGACGCCCACGCCGACCCTCCAGTTTTCCAGGCACGGCGAATAAACCCCAGGTTGAGCAATTCCTTTGCTCCGAATGGTGGAGCGGAATCGTTGAAATGGGTCAACGGGGTATTACCGTGCGGTTTCCTACTGGTCGGTACGCTAATCACGCGCCCGCTTGGTGACAAGAACTTCGGTGTGATCAAGACATCACGTCCTGGTAACCGGTGGATTCTTGTCCCTTTATGACAAAGGACCCCGTGGATCTTGTCGGTTCTTTCGTGTTCGGGGGTGCGGGGGCCGGACCCAAGTACAGGAAGGCCCCCTTCACCGCGCCTAGCGCGAGCAAGGGGGCCTTCCTGTACTTCCCACCCGTCAGCGAGCCAGGTCCGCCACCAGTTCGTAGGAGCGGACCCGGTCCGCCTGGTCGTGCACCATGGTCGTGATCATCAGCTCGTTCGCGCCGGTGTCGGCCAGCAGGGTCTCCAGTCCCTTGTGGACTGTCTCCGGCGAACCGATGATGCTGCTCGTGAACCGGTCCTCGACGAACACCCGCTCGATGTCGGTGTACGGGTAGGCGGCGGCCTCCTCCGGCGTCGGCAGCGGGATCGGGCGGCCCTTGCGCAGGCTGAGGAACGTCAGGCCGCTGGGCCCGGACAGGTAGCGGGCGCGCTCGTCGCTCTCCGCGGCCACCACGGACACACCGAGCATCACGTACGGCTCGCTCAGGACGTCCGACGGTTTGAACGCGTCGCGGTAGAGCGCCACGGCGGGCAGGGTGTTTTCGGCGCTGAAGTGGTGCGCGAAGGAGAACGGCAGGCCGAGTTCGCCCGCCATCCGCGCGCTGAAGCCGCTCGACCCGAGCAGCCATACCGGCGGCTTGTTGCCTTCGGCGGTCACGGCGTTGACCGCGCGCTGGTCCGAATGCTCGAAGTAGGCCAGCAGTTCCGCGAACTGCTGCGGGAAGTTCTCGGCGGTCAGACCGCCGGGTCCGCGCAGTGCCAGCGCGGTCCGCTGGTCGGTGCCGGGCGCACGGCCGATGCCGAGGTCGATCCGGCCGGGGTGGAACGCCTCCAGGGTGCCGAACTGCTCGGCGACCACCAATGGCGCGTGGTTCGGCAGCATGACCCCGCCGGAGCCGACCCGGATGCGTTCGGTGGCGGCCGCGACCTGGCCGATCATCACGGCGGTCGCGGAACTCGCGATACCGGGCATGTTGTGGTGCTCGGCGAGCCAGTAACGGTGATAACCGAGGTCCTCGGTCCGGCGGGCGAGGTCGAGGGTGTTGCGCAGCGCGTCACCGACACCGCCCCCCGCCACGACGGGCGCGAGGTCGAGCACGGACAGCGGGATGTCAGGCAAAGAGGTCACGCACCGGTACAACGCGGCGAACCCCCGATCCCTTCCCGTGATCTCCGGCACCTGTCAAGCGATCGGAATTAATTGGCGTCACGACGCCCGCACCGGGCGAACTCCGCCCGTTTGCAAGGTACGGTTGCCCCCGAATACGGCTGTGGGAAAACCACTGAAAAGAAAGGATTGAGGGTGCCGCGTCCGGAACGACCGCTGGACCCCGGGGACGATCCGTTGCTGGAGTTCGCCGCCGATCTCCGGCGATTGCGGGAGAAGGCGGGCAATCCGACATACCGGGAGCTGGGCAGACGTGCCCATTACTCGGCGGGAACCCTCTCCGAAGCCGCCGGCGGGAAGAAGATGCCCAGCTTGGCGGTGGCTTTGGCCTACGTCCGGGCCTGCGGCGGTCCGGAGGCGGAGTGGGAAGCCCGGTGGCACGACGTAACCGAGCGAACGCGCCACGGAGCCGGCGATTCGCCGGTCGTCTCCGCCAATGGGGAATCCGCGCCCTATATCGGCCTGACCGCATTCGCATCGGATGACGCGAGCCGATTCTTCGGCCGCGAACGACTTGTCGAAAAACTGGTCACGCGACTTTCGGGACAACGTTTTCTGGCGGTTCTGGGCGCCTCCGGGTCGGGTAAGTCGTCCTTGCTCCGGGCCGGGCTGCTGCCCGCCGTCGGCAAGGAGTCCGTCACCCTCCTGATGAGCCCCGGTTCGCGCCCGCTGCAGGAGCTCGCCGTCCAGTTCGGCGCCGCGCTCGGTCTCGCACCCGGTGGGCTGCTCGCCGAATTCACCGGGCATCCGCGCAACCTCGGCCTTGCCGCCCGTCAGCTGGTCGCCGACCGCGAGGGCGACGTCGTGCTGGTCGTCGACCAGTTCGAAGAGGTCTTCACCCTTTGCCAGGACGCGGATGAGCGGGCGGGCTTCCTGTCCGCGCTGGTCACCGCGACGACCGAGCCGGAAAGCCGGACCAGGGTCGTACTCGGCATCCGTACCGACTTCTACACGCATTGCGCACGGCATCCCGAGCTGGTCGAGGCCATGCAGGACGCGCAGATCCTCGTCGGCCCGATGAACACCGAGGAGCTGCGGCAGGCCATCTCGCGCCCGGCGATCGACGCCGGCTACCGGGTCGAGAACGCGCTCGTCTCCCGGCTCGTCGCCGACGCGACCGGGCAGGCCGGTGTGCTGCCGCTGCTCTCGCACGCACTGCTGGAGACCTGGCGCCGCCGCCACGGCAACACCCTCACGCTCAGCGGTTACGAGTCCACCGGCGGGATCGAACGGTCGGTCGCGCAGACCTCCGAGCACACGTTCACCGCGCTGAGCGAGCGCCAGCAGCGGCTGGCGAACCAGATCTTCCTGCGGATGACCGCGCTCGGCGAAGGCACCGAAGACACCAAACGCCGCATCACCCGCGAAGAGGTGGACGCCGACGATCCGGACGTCGCTGTCGTACTGGACAGGCTGGCGTCTTCGCGGCTGGTCACCCTCGACGACAACGGCATCGAGATCGCGCACGAGGCGCTGATCCGCGGCTGGCCGCGCTTGCGCGAGTGGCTCGCCGCGGACCGCGAGGGTCTGCGTGTGCACCGTCAGGTCACCGAGGCGACCGACGCGTGGGAATCGGTCGGCCGCGACGACGGCTGGCTCTACCGGGGTGCGCGGCTGGCCATCGCCACGGAATGGGCGAGCGAGCACGACACCGCGTTGTCGCAGCGCGAACGCCGGTTCCTCGACGCGAGTGTGGCCATCGAGAACCACGAGCAGGCCATCGCCCGCCGCCGGACCCGGCGGCTGCGTCAGCTGGTCGCGTTGCTGGCCGTGCTGCTGGTGCTCGCGACGGCGGCCACCGTGTACGCCGTCCGCGCCGAGCAGACCGCGACAGCCCAGCGCAACAGCGCGCTCGCGCAGAAGGTCGCCGGGCAGGCCACCGAGATGAGGGCGACGAATCCGGCGCTGGCCGCGCAGCTCGCGCTCGCCGCGTACCGCGTCGATCCGAGCGTGGAAACCCGCAGCAGTGTGCTCGGCATGTTCGAGTCGCCGTATTCGACCCGTGTCTCCGGGCACGACAACCGCGTCAACTCCGCCGCCCTGCGTGGTGACGGCAGGCTGCTGGTGACCGGGAGCTGGGACTTCACGGCCAAGCTCTGGGACGTCAAGGACACCCATCATCCGATCGCGGTGGCGACGCTGACCGGGCACAACGCCAACGTCAACTCGGTGGCGTTCAGCTCCGACGGCGGTGCCGTCGCGACCGCGGGCTGGGACAAGACAGCCCGGCTGTGGAACGTCGCCGATCCGGCCAGGCCCGGCGAGGGAGTGGTGATCACCCACCCGAGCCGGGTCAACGCGGTCGCGTTCAGCCCGGCGGCCGCCGTACTCGCCACCGCCGACGGCGCGGGCACCGTCCGCCTTTTCGACGTCGGTGATCCGGCGAACCCGGTGCTCAAGGCCACCCTCACCGGGCACACCGGCAACATCAACGGGCTCGCGTACAGCCCCGACGGCCGCACGCTCGCCTCGACCGGCACCGACGCGACGGTCCGGCTGTGGGACGTCGCCGATCCGCCGAAGGCCGCGCCGCTCGGCGTGGTGACCGGGCACACCGGCGTCATCCACGCGGCCGCGTTCAGCCCGGACGGCCGCACGCTCGCCACCGCGGGCGCTGACCAGACGTCGCGGCTGTGGAACATCGCCGACCCGAGGGCACCGGTACCGCTGGGCACGATGGCCGGGCACAAGGCCATCGTGCGGTCCGTGGCGTTCAGCCCGGACGGGACGACGCTGGTCTCGACCGGTTTCGACCGCGCGGCGCGGCTGTGGGACATCGCCGATCCGAAGAGCCCGCGGGAGAAACCGGCGCTCACGGGGCATACCGCGGCGGTCGTCTGGGCGGTGTTCTCCCACGACGGCCGGACGCTGGCCACCGCGAGCGACGATCAGACCGCCCGGCTGTGGGATCTGCCGGGGCCCGCGATCAGCGGACCGGCGAAGGGGGCGTGCCGGACGGTGTTCAGTCCCGGCGGGAAGCTGCTCGCCACCGGCAGCCAGGACGGCGTGGTCCGGCTGACCGACGTCGGCGACCGGGGGAACCCGCGCGAGCTGAGCAAGATCCCCGGCTTCGGCGACGGCGTCTGCGGGCTCGCGTTCAGCCCGGACGGCCGGACACTCGCCGTCGGCGCCTGGAATCATACGATGCGGCTGATCGACGTCACCGATCCGCGGAATCCGATCGACACCGGCGTTTTCAACCGGCCGGAGGACGAGGTCGACGCGGTCGCGTTCAGCCCCGACGGCCGCACGCTCGCGACCGCCGCCACCGGCCACACGGTGAAGTTGTGGGATGTCGCCGACGTGCGCCGACCGGTGGAACTCGCGACACTGACCGGACACGAGGACGACGTCCATTCGATCGCGTTCGCCCCGGACGGCCGGACGCTGCTGACCGGCGGCTGGGACCACACCGCGCGGCTGTGGGAAGTCTCGGCGGTGAAGGAGCCGAAGCAGCTTTCGGTGCTGAAGGGACACACCGACACGGTGTTCTCGGTGGCCTACAGCCCCGACGGCAAACTCGCCGCCACCGGCGGCGCCGACCGCACCGCGCGGATCTGGGACGTCTCGAACCCAGCCGCGCCGCGGGAGACCGCACTGCTCACGGGCCATACCGACAACGTCAGTTCGGTGGCGTTCAGCGGTGACGGGACGACGTTCGCGACCGGCAGCTACGACCGTTCCGTGCGACTATGGGATGTCTCCGATCCGGAGGCGGTCCGCGAGTCGGCCAGTCTGACCGAGGACCGCGACCGGGTCTACGCGGTGGCGTTCGCCCCCGACGGGCATACGCTCGCGGGCGCTGTCGCGGACGGCATCGTGCGGTTGTGGGAAACCGGCCCCGAACGGGCCGCCGAACGCATCTGCGCGGCCGTCCACCCTCGGATCACGGCGGCCGAGTGGGAACAACGCCTGCCGGGGCTCGACTACCGGCCTCCGTGCCCATGACCACCGCCGGCTCGTTGTTCGGTGTTGTTGTTCGGCGTTGTTGTTCGGTGGAAGCGCTGTGACACCGAACAACGATTAGGCGCTAGAAATGCCCCTGGACGTGCGATGCGTCCCAACATCGTTCACTCACCGGGGGTCTGAAGGGCTCCTTCAGGACATTCACCAGTGCCCTGAAGGAGCCCTTCAGCTTTTTCCGCAAGTAGTCCTCTAGTTGCGGTCCTTGCACGCGCAACTACCGCAACTAGAGGACGAATCGCGAAGGCAGTCAGGCGGCCGGGATCCAGTCCGGGTTCGAGGCGAGAACCGTGAGTTGCTGCGTCGCCCGCGTCAGCGCCACGTACAGCACCCGCCGCCCGGTGGTCGACTCCGTGATGAGGTCGTTCGGCTCGACCACGACGACGGCGTCGTATTCGAGGCCCTTGGAGTCGAGGCTGCCGACGACCTTGAGCCGCTCGTCCGACAGTTCGGCGAGCCAGCCCTCGACCTCGGGTACCCGGTCCATGGCCGTGATGACGCCGACGGTGCCTTCGACGGCACCCATCAGCTCCTTCACCGCGGCCTGCGTCGCGGCCTCCAGCCCGGCGGCCTCGACCGGCCGCACCTCCGGCGTGATGCCGGTCTGCCGCACGGCACGCGGAAGCTCGTCGGCCTCGGCGTGCCCGGCGACCACCTTCGCGGCGAGGTCGAAGATCTCGGCCGAGTTCCGGTAGTTGGTGCGCAGCGTGAACCGGCGTCGCGTGGTTTTGAGCCCGAAGGCCTGATCACGCGCCATCGCCGCCTCGGCCGGGTCCGGCCAAGAGCTCTGCACCGGGTCGCCGACGACGGTCCAGCTCGCGTACTTGCCGCGCCGCCCGACCATCCGCCACTGCATTGGCGAGAGGTCCTGCGACTCGTCGACGACCACGTGCGAGTACTCGTCGTAGTGCTCGGGCCGGGTCGGGGCCCCGCCGCGCTCCGGGTGGACGTCGATCGTCTGGTGACCGCGGCGCCGCTTCGGCGGCGGGCCGATCAGGACACGCAGTTCGTCGAGCAACGCGATGTCCGCGATGGTCCAGCCACGCGAACGGTCGGCGAGGTCGGCGGCGAGCAGGCTGATCTCGTTGCGGTTGAGCAGGCCCTTCGCCGCGACGGCGAGCCGCTTCTCGGTGCCGAGCCAGCGCAGGATCTGCGCGGGGTACAGGATCGGCCACCAGAGGACGAGGAACCGGTGGAACTCGATGCGTTCGCCGAGTTCGCTGACCAGTTCGGCCTTGTCGATCTGACGGCCGTCGTCCTTCGCGTGCTGCTCGGCCTTCGAAGCGAGCGCGTCGAGCAGCATCTCGGCCGCCCGGATCCGGGACCGGTTGGGCGGGCCGCCCGCGGTG
The DNA here is from genome assembly GCF_040682875.1 of Amycolatopsis sp. NPDC051071. Classification (NCBI taxonomy): domain Bacteria; kingdom Bacillati; phylum Actinomycetota; class Actinomycetes; order Pseudonocardiales; family Pseudonocardiaceae; genus Amycolatopsis; species Amycolatopsis sp. NPDC051071. The sequence goes on from NZ_JBFBBY010000050.1 coordinate 41,702, forward strand.
TGGACCTTGCGGCGCACCTTGTCGAGCTCGCGCGCGTTCAGCCGCAGCACCTCGCCGCGGTAGACCATCTTCATGTCCTCGGGCGCGTCGGGCGGGGTGTCACGCAGCGCCCGCAGCAGGATCTTGCGGATCCGCAGCGATCCCTTGATCGCCGCCAGCGGCGCCGCGTCCTGCCTGGTCGCTTCGAGACCGTCGAGGACTTCGCCGAGTGCGCGCAGTTCGACGTTCGTCTCACCCATCGACGGCAGCACCCGCGAGATGTAGCTGGTGAACACCCCGGACGGGCCGATCACCAGTACCCCCGCGCCGCCGAGCTGGCGGCGGTAGCGGTAAAGCAAGTACGCCGCGCGGTGCAGCGCGACCGCCGTCTTGCCGGTGCCGGGGCCGCCGGTGATCTCCGTGACACCACGCCACGGCGCGCGGATGACCTCGTCCTGCTCCTTCTGGATGGTCGCGACGATGTCGCGCATCTTCTCGCCACGCGACCGGCCGAGCGCCGCCATCAGCGCGCCCTCACCGACGATCCGCATCGTCTCGGGGACCGCGTCCGCGATGAGGACGTCGTCGTCGACGTCGAGCACGTTCTGCCCGGAGCACCGGATCACCCGGCGCCGGACGACGTCCATCGGCTCCTCGGCGGTCGCCTGGTAGAACGCCGCCGCCGCGGGCGCGCGCCAGTCGGTGACGAGGTTGTCGAACTCGGCGTCACGGATGCCGAGACGGCCGACGTAGATGTGGTCGTTGTCGAGATGATCGAGCCTGCCGAAGACCAGGCCCTCGTACTCCGCGTCGAGGGTCTGCAGGGTCTGGTTGGCGTGGTACACCATCATATCCCGTTCGAACAGCATCGACGCCTGTTCGAAGATCGCCTCGCGTCCCGCGCCATGGCCGATCTCATAACCCTTGGTACGCATGGCCTCAGCCTGGGCTCGCAGTTCGGCGAGCCGGGTGTAGACCTTGTCCACATGGGCTTGCTCGATGGCGATCTCGGCCCGTCTGACCCGAGGTTCGGACACGCAACGCTCCTAAACGCTTCTATCGCCTCACGAGGGCGAAGGACGACTCTACGCGAGGTGAGCGGCGGGTTCACCAAGTCCCGTCGAACGCCCGCGGCGGATCTCGTTGAGGCACGATGCCGCTATGACCAGGATCGTGGCGGGGACCGCGGGCGGCAGGCGCTTGAAGGTCCCGCCGAAGGGTACGAGGCCGACCTCGGAACGGGTGCGGGAAGCCCTGTTCAACGCGCTGGAGGTGGCCGGTGAGCTGGAGGGCGCCCGGGTTCTCGACCTCTACGCCGGCTCGGGCGCGCTCGGGCTGGAGGCGCTGTCGCGCGGCGCGGCGGGCGCGCTGTTCGTCGAGTTCGACCGGCGTGCGGTCGAAGTGCTCAAGGGGAACGTCGCCGCGCTGGGGCTCGGCGGCACGGTCCGGGCCGGTCAGGTCGAGTCCGTCGTGGCCGCTCCGGCACCCGAAACGTTCGACATCGTCCTCGCGGATCCGCCCTACGCTGTCGATTCCACCCGCCTGGGGGAGGTCATGGCCGCGCTCGCCGCGGGCCGGTGGGTCTCCGGCGGCGCGCTCGTGGTGATCGAACGCGCCGCACGTGACGGCGAGCCGGACTGGCCGCCGGGCTTCGAGCCGACGCGGACGAAGCGCTACGGCGACACCGCGTTGTACTGGGCGGAATATCAGGTGTGAGACGCCGCACGCATGAACGCGCAGGGCCGCCCTCTCCTTGGTAGCGTCCGCGCCATGCGGCGTGCGGTCTGTCCCGGGTCCTACGATCCGGCCACCAATGGACATCTCGACATCATCGAGCGGGCGGCGAAGCTGTTCGACGAGGTCGTCGTCGCGGTGGGGGTGAACAAGAGCAAAAAGGGCCTGTTCACCACCGAGGAGCGGATCGACATGCTGCGCGAGATCACCGCGAAGCTGCCGAACGTGCGCATCGACTCCTGGCAAGGCCTCCTGGTCGACTATTGCCGCGAGAACGACATCGTCGCGGTCGCGAAGGGGCTGCGGTCGGTCAGCGACTTCGACTACGAACTCCAGATGGCGCAGATGAACCGCGAGCTGACCGGGCTCGAAACGCTGCTGATGGCGAACAACCCGGCCTACGGTTTCGTCTCCAGTTCGCTGGTCAAAGAGGTTTTCGCACTCGGCGGCGACATCGAGCACCTGGTGCCGCCGATAGTGTTCAAACGGCTCGGGGAGAAGTGCTCCGAACGGGATTGACCCGAACGGCCGAAGCCGTTGGTCGGTCAGCGTTGAGCGGCGGTGAAGAGTTCATCTCGACGCCTTCTGGCGAATACACGATCGGGTTACGGTCCGAAAATGACCAACAAACGATCGCGGATCGCCGCCGCGCTGCTCGTTCTGCTAGTCACCTTCTTCGGCGGGGTGGGTGCCGCACAGGCCACGGCCGCCCCTGTTTCCGTCCAGCAGAACCCCTGCGGGGATCTCACCGGGTTCAAGCACACGTCGCTTTCGTCACTCCCGGCCGAGGCGACGACGACGTACAACCTCATCCAGAAGGGCGGCCCGTACCCGTATCCGGACAACGACGGGACGGTCTTCTCGAACCGGGAGAACATCCTCCCGAAGTGTGCTTCGTCCTACTATCACGAGTACACGGTCCCGACCCCCGGCTCGTCGAACCGCGGCACGCGCCGCATCGTCACCGGGACCGGCGGGGAGTACTTCTACACCGGCGACCACTACAAGACCTTCTCCGTGATCGACGTCAACGGTGCTTCGGCCCCGAAGTGCGGCGACACAGCTTCAAACTCGTGAACCTCGGCGCCTGATCCTTCCCGTGCAACGCATCGTGCCTCCTCGTCCGTGAGATACACCGGAACACGGACGAGGAGGCACGATGCGGTCTGGGGACGACGTGGGTTTCAGGGAGTTCGCCAGTGACAAGGCGCTACCGCTCCGGCGGACGGCGTACCTGCTCTGTGGTGACTGGCATCTCGCGGAAGACCTGGTCCAGCTCGCGCTGATCAAGCTCCACCGGGTCTGGCCGAAGGTCAGCCGGAACGGGCCCGTCGACAACTACACGAGGCAGATCCTGGTGCGCTGCTGGCTCGACGAGCGGCGGCGACCGTGGCGGCGCAAGGAAAACCGCGACGGCGTCGTCCCCGACGAGCCCGCCGCCCCGGCGGATGGCACCGACAGTGTCGATTTCGGGATCTCGGATTCACTGCTTCGCGCCCTCGCCGAAGTTCCACCGAAACAGCGCGCCGCCGTCGTGCTGCGCTACTGCGCCGATCTCCCGGTCGCGGAGGTCGCCGTCGCGCTGCGCTGTTCGGAAGGGACGGTCAGGAGCCAGGCCGCGCGAGGGCTCGACGCCCTCCGCGCGGCCCTGCAGAGACAGCACGACGAGGCTGTCTCCGGGAGGAGCAAGTGATGGACGGACTCGAAGACAAGCTGCGCGGGATCAGACTGGCCGAGCCCCCGCTCGGTTTCGACCCGGACAAGATCGCTGTGACGGCGAGGAAACAGCGAAACCGGCGTGCGGTCGCGCTGACGGGGGTCGCGACGCTCGCCGTGATCGCCGCCGCCGTGGCGTTCGCGGCACCCGGCGGCCCGGCGGTGTCGCCCGCCGCGCCCGCGCCGGTCGTCCCGGCCGGGCCATCGCCGTCCACCGTGCTGCCGCCGGTCTCGCCGAAGGTGAACCTGGAAGCGCGGAAGGCGGGGATCACCGGACATCTGATGGCCGTGCTGCCGAACGTGCTGACGGGGGCGAAGGACATCCAGGTCCGCTCCGTGGACCAGCTGCGCGGCTGGGACATCCTCATCGCCATGGTCGCCTACCGGGACGCCTCCGGCCCCGGCCGTTCCCTTGTCGTCACGATCAGCGGCACCGAGGCCACCAAGCTGGGCTTCTCCCTCGAAGACAGCTGTAAACCAGGCCGGAAGGCCGTCACCGGACTCGACGCGGACATCGCCGGGGTGACCAGCGGGGAACCGGTGGACTGCGTGAAGCTGCCCCAAGCGGACGGGAGCACCGTCGTCGTCACCGGCACCGTCCCGTCGCTGCCTCCCGGCGACGTCGACCCGGGTCGCGGCGCGACCGTCTTCCGGGCCGACGGCACCTCGGTCAGCGTGCACGCCGGTGCGGGTGACGGTGGCCCGCGTCCGGCCGACGAACAGCTGATCAGGCTGGTCAAGGATCCGGAGTTCACCCTCGGGTAGGTGGCACGCGGTACCGGTGGGGACACGCCCGGTACCGCGTGCTTTCACCCCTAACGGCGGTGATGCGGGCAAACTGATCGCAGGGAATGGGGATCGCTGTAGGTAGGGAGTGTGCCGTGTACCGGGTTTTCGAGGCGCTCGACGAGCTCGTCACCATCGTGGAGGAAGCCCGCGGCGTGCCGATGACCTCCAGTTGCGTCGTACCGCGCGGGGACACCCTCGAGCTGCTCGACGACATCCGCGACGCCTTGCCCGGCGAGGTGGACGACGCGCAGGACGTCCTCGACAAACGTGACCAGCTGCTCCAGACCGCCCGCACCGAGGCGGCCGAGACGATCTCCACGGCCAACACCGAGGCGGACAGCACGGTCGCCGAGGCGCAGGCCGAAGCCGAACGCATCCTCGCCGACGCCCGCGCCCGCGCCGAGCAGATGATGGGTGACGCGCACGGCGAGGCCGAGCGCATGGTCGCCGCCGGGCAGGCCGAGTTCCAGAACCTCACCGATCGCTCGCGGGCCGAGTCCGAACGGATGATCCAGGCAGGCCGCGACGCCTACGAGCGCGCCATCGAGGACGGCCGCGTCGAGCAGGCCCGGCTCGTCTCGCAGACCGAGGTCGTCCAGGCCGCGCACGGCGAGGCCGCCCGCATCGTCGACGAGGCGCACGTCGAGGCCGACAAGCAGCGGACCGACTGCGACGCCTACGTCGACGGCAAGCTCGCCGAGTTCTCCGAGCTGCTGGCCACCACGCTGCGCACGGTCGACTCCGGGCGCAACCACCTGCGGTCGCCGGTCAACCTGCCCGGCAACAGCCGGACCTCGCTGTACGACTACCAGGCGTAAACCACTGGCGGTACGTGCGTACCCTGGTCATCGATGTCTGAGAACAAGGCGCCGCAGGCCAGGCCCGCGCAACTGGACAACCGAAGCCCGTGGGTGCTCGACACCCGCGAGCTCGGCCGTCACGCCGGCCTGAGCAAGGCCGTCCACCGCTCCATTCCCGTCGAGACCGCGCTCGGTGTGCCCGACGTCATCACCATCGACGTCGGCTCCAGCCTGGAACTCGACCTGATGCTCGAGTCCGTCGTCGAAGGCGTCCTCGTCAGCGGCACGGCGTCCGCCGTCGCGACGGGGCACTGCGCACGATGCCTCGACCCGATCAGCGAGGACGTCGAGGTCGAACTGACCGAACTCTTCGCCTACCCCGGCTCCGCGACCGAGGAGACCACCGACGAGGACGAGATCCCCCGTCTGGTGGACGACCGGATCGACCTCGAACCGACGGTCCGCGACGCGGTGGTGCTGGCGTTGCCGCTGGCCCCGCTGTGCACCGAGGACTGCCAGGGTCTGTGCATCGAGTGCGGCGTCAAGTGGGCCGATCTCCAGCCCGGACACGGGCATGAGAAGATAGACCCTCGGTGGGCCACACTGGTGAAGCGTTTCGGCGACGAAACGGGCGATGACCAGGCCGATGGCCCCGGAAAGCAAGCCTGACGAGCACCAGCTCGTTCCGGAGAAGCAAGTTCGCTCGCGACCGCGAGCAGACCGTCATAAGGAGATCTACTCGTGGCCGTCCCGAAGCGGAAGATGTCGCGATCCAACACCCGCGCGCGCCGCAGCCAGTGGAAGGCGGCTCCGGTTCAGCTGGTGCCCTGCTCCAACCGCGCCTGCAAGCAGCCGAAACTCCAGCACATCGCGTGCCCGGCCTGCGGCCAGCACAACGGTCGCCAGGTCGTCGAGCCCGCCTGAGCCGGGTAGCTGACGACATGGGGGGTAAATCGGCCGGTGGACCACCCGCCAACCCCGCACCACTGCTCGAAGCACTCGGGATCACCATTGAATCCGAGCTGCTGACGCTGTCGCTGACCCACCGTTCTTATGCCTATGAGAACGGTGGGCTGCCGCCCAACGAGCGGCTGGAGTTCCTCGGTGACGCGGTGCTGGGGCTGGTCGTCACCGACCACCTCTACAACACGCATCCCGAGATGGCCGAAGGGCAGCTCGCGAAGCTCCGTGCCAGCGTGGTCAACATGCACGCGCTGGCCCGGGTCGCGCGCGGCCTCGGTGAAGGCGGCCTCGGTACCCACCTGTTGCTGGGCAAGGGCGAAGAGCTCACCGGCGGCAGGGACAAGGCGAGCATCCTCGCCGACGGGCTCGAAGCCGTCATCGGCGCCGCGTATCTCCAGCACGGCATCGAAATCGCGCGCCAGCTCGTGCACCACCTGTTCGACGACCTGCTCGCCGAAGCGCCACTGCGTGGTGCCGGTCTGGACTGGAAGACCAGTCTCCAGGAGCTGACGGCGTCGGCCGGTCTCGGCGTGCCCGAGTACAAGGTCGAGGACACCGGCCCCGATCACCGCAAGGAGTTCACCGCCACCGTGCTCGTCGGCGGGCGTGAACTCGGCTACGGCTCGGGGACGACCAAGAAGGAAGCCGAGCAGAAGGCCGCCGAGACGGCCTGGCGCCAGCTTTCGGGCGAACTGGACATCGAACAGCCTCCGAAGACCACCTGAGTCCGTGGGTCGTCGTGAGTGATTTGGGCCGTTAGAACGACCCCCCCGCTCCGGCGCGGTGGCCTGCCCGTCAGTGCCGTTCAGCTTGAGCGCGGTAC